>CAJXHA010000005.1 GCA_913053615.1 uncultured Bacteriovoracaceae bacterium
ATACATGAACTCATTAAAAATTTCACTTACGTGTTCTAATTCAATTTCAGTATTAAGAACCCATTTATCATTAAATTTATAACCAAGGTAAATAACATAGCGATAGGCCTCCACTGTAGGATCGTTATCAACTGGATCACCGTCTTGATTCTCTGCAGATTTGTGATTATAAAAAATTTCACCATAACCACCAATACTTAGACCTTGGGGGATAAAGTAAACTTTTGAAGCTGATGGTGATAGTCCATAAGCTTGCTGGTTCTTAGTGATATTCATTTGGTAAGCTTTAAGGCTTGTAATTTCTTCTGAAAGGATATCAATTCTTCTCTCAAGTTCAGAGTTTGATAATTCAGCATGTGCAACACCCATAAATAAGAGCATTAGTCCTAACAATCGCATTTGTTCTCCTTGGTATTTGATCTGTTTTATTTTTGTTCGGTATATCAAACAGATAGGGCGTATGTAAAGTCTATTCTTAATTTTCTTAATCAATAGAGCTTATTTATGCATGTTTCTTTAAAGGAATAGCAAGTGGAAGTCTTATAAAGAAGGTTGTACCTACTGCATCATTATTATTTTCAAAATGAATACTACCTTGATGCTTTTGAATTATATTGCTTACAATGCTTAAACCAAGGCCTTTATTAAAATTATTAATATGAGTGGTAAAAAAAGCATCATATATTTTATTTCGATGTTTCTCATCTATGCCATGACCAGTGTCTTTAATTTCAAGAGAGAGAAATTTAGAACCAATTATACGAGTGGTGATTTGAATCTTCTTTACATCACTGTCTTCAACAGCACACTTTGCATTGGCCAAAGTATGAAAGAGAACCTGTTGGATTTTTGCAGCATCTCCTTTGATCCATAAATTCTTATCAATTGGATTAAAGCTTAGATCAATTCCATCTTTCTTATAACTAGTGTGAAAAATGCGAACTGTTTCATCGATTAATTTATCAATATGAACATCTTTAATTTGCTTAGATACATAATGATCTGGATGCAGACCTTTAAGATCTCCTACAATATCTTTAATACGATCTGAAGCTTGTAAGCATTTATCAATTACTTTTAGAGTAAGCTCATCATCGGGATTATTTTTCTTTAATTGATTTAAGTATCCATAGATAATTGTAAGTGGATTATTGATCTCATGGCCTAGTCCTGCTGCTAGTTCTCCAATTGATTCTAGTCTGGCCTGTTTCGCTTTTTGTTCACGAGCGTACTCTAGCTTTTCCTCTAAATTAACTCGATCAGTGATATCAAAAACAATTCCATCCCAGATAGAGACACTTTCATTATCTTCAGTACAAAGTGCCTGCACTCCAATATGTTGGAGCTCTCCAAATTTGTCAGTAAACTTCCCACGCCAATGCAATGGTTTCTGGGTAACAAGTGCTTTATTAATTGCACGCATAAAACTATCACGGTCTTCTTCACTTAAAAGACTATAAAGGTAGTGAGGATTATACTTTTCAAGTTTAAATATCTCACTTGCTTTATTACTTACAAATGGAATGGTTAGTGCTTGTTTTTGATAATCATAAGTTGCTCTGACTACAGCTCCAGGAATACTTTCAAGAATAGAAGCAAATTGCTTATTCTGATCATCAATAGTCTCAGACATTTTTTTGATATCAGTTATATTATTTGTGGTAAAGAGCACATACCTTTCATTATTTATTTCAACTGGACGGGCCAAGCCTTTAAACCACTGTAGGCCACCGAGGGTGTCGATTGAGTAGGTGATAGGACATTCCTTATTTGATTTAAAAACATCCACCACAAATTGATTAAGGCCTCTGCCGGCCTCTCCAGGGATAGTGTCAATAATTCTCTTACCTAAGAGCTCATCAGCGTCAAAAGCTAGGTTTCCTGAATCTTTGGTCCATATCTTTACATAAACCCCGGTTTCAGAAAACAAGAAAACAATGTCATGATTGGATGCAGCCTCTCTGCATACCTCAAACTCATTCATTTAGAATCCCCTTAGATATATTTTCGGCATAATTTATTAGAAAAATTAATAAGTTAACCTTAATTTTTCTTAGATTAGTGGACATATAAGTCGAATCCTGAATTTTAAGTGAATTTTTAGTAATTGCATCTAATCAAAATCTAAGCTATAAAAAGTAGAGCAAGCTTAGATTATAGTTAGAATTTATTTAGATTTTTTATATATTATGACAAGTACAGATTTAGCATTATACAGATTTACCTTAAACCTCAAGCACTTAAGACTGGTCCGTGGAATCTCACAAGTTGAGCTTTCAAAAGAACTTAATATTTCATCCCGTAAACTGCAAAGGCTTGAGTCAGGTGAAGCTGTACCGAGCTTGGACCTCTTAATTAATCTTTCGAGCATCTTAGATACCAGTATCGAAAATTTAATTTATTATAATGAGACTAATCCTTATGCTGTGAAAACTATTTCAGAGGATCTGGTGTCATTGGACTTTATAAAGTTAAATAAAGAGCTTTTAAAAGATACGAGTCTTGAATTGCAAGAGATTGCTGATCATAAACTTTTTCAAGACTCATCAGCTCCTTTAAAGGTAACAAATTATTCCCAGACAATTTTTAATAAGGCATTCACAGATCTTTTGGATAAAATAATTATCAAACCTCAAATCACTTATAGGGCAGGCGATTTTTGGCATAATCGCAATGATTTTATTCACCTTGCCAATAATTTATTAAGCTATAAAGATACATACTTCTCTTTTGAGACCAATCTAAATGATACAGATAGGGTCTTAAGTGTGAAGGGGATTGGTAAGCATAAACTTGATGATAATAAGGTCTTAAGCCTCGTTATGCTCAAGAAATAATATCACAAGACTTACTCTTCAGCATCTGCAATTTCTTCAACTTCTGGCAAGAGAATCACCTGACCTGCATTAAGGGTATTTAAATCATTTTGATTCTTTTGAACTTTTCTTAAAAGCCAATATGGAAGGGAGTTATCATAGAGGATTCTAGAAAGAGTCATGCCTCGTGGAATTCTATATTCTTTAAGATTAATAACTTTATAATTTGAGTAAAAGTCTTCTTGTTGGGATAAGTGAAATTCAAGTCTTTCTTTATTAAAGTCTTCAATATCTTTTACTGGAATAAGTAGCTTTTGACCTAAGCGAATATGAGAGCGATAAGACATACGATTGGCATTTCTCACACTTTGCGTTTTTATCTTTGCCCATTCACCATAATGGCCTAGAGTCTCATCTGGTTCCACGTGAATCTGATAGAGCCCAGCTCTTTTTTCCACCACATCTAAGAGGTAGGAATCAAGGCTAATTTCTGGATTATAATCTTCTAATAAGACAAAGCTATCTCTTGGCTCTTCTTCTTTAGTAATACTGGAGAACATACTTGTTAATAATTGAGAGTATTTTTCAAAATTATTCTCACGAGGTTTCGCTTCAACTTTTAAATCGGGTCTAAGCATTGGGTGATCACTTGGAATATTAGATTTCTTAGGTGTCACAATCGCAACTTTCTTCTTATTGGAAGGAATTTTAATTTTCATCCCTGGGTATATTCTTCTTGGGTTTACGATATTATTAAACTCAATTAAGTTTTGTAGGCTAACTCGATATAGTTTTGATAGGTAGTAAAGTGATTCTCCGCGCCCAATAACATGCACATGATCAAGAGAAAGCTTCTCTCTTTGAATTTTAAGATCTTTAAGAGTTTTACTATACTCAGTCACTAAACGCTGACTTGTCTTTGGAATTTTTAAATTAAAGTTTCGAGGCATGTATAGGGGCGAGCGAAAAGCAGAACGTCTAATTTCTGGGTTATATTCTTTAAGTGTATTTAAACTTATATCTATTGTTTGTGAAATCTGACTTAAGGTAAGTGATTTAGGAACTTTTACAATTGAAAATTCAAAACGAGGAGGTGGAGTAAAGCTAGGAAAATATTTTTCAGGGTCTTCAGAGATTTCTACTGTGGCCATAAAAGTTGCATAAAAATTCTTTGAAGCAAAACCAAAGCGCCTATTCTTATACTTTTGAATAATGGTATTGATATTATCTGTCCCTAAAGTACGCTTGGCACGCTTCATACTTTGTGCCCCATGATTATAAGCAGTAAAAGCTAAAGGCCATGAATTTAATTGGCGATAATTATCTCTTAATAATCTTGCCGCAGCATCAGTGGCCTTAAAGGGGTCGCGTCTTTCATCAATAATATAATTTATTTTTAGCCCATAGATTCGACCAGTTGAGCGCATAAACTGCCACATACCAGCAGCACCAACTTTTGAGTAGGCATTATAATTAAATGAACTTTCAACATGGGGAAGAAAACGACCTCTTTGAGGAACTCCATACTTTCTAAAAGTACTTTTTATAAAATCCATATATCGGTATGAGCGAATCAGCCCCTGATAATAACGTTTCTTTAAACCATTTTGCACTCGAATCTCGCGAGCCATTTCATATAGTCTGGCACTAGGACGATCTCCAATGAGGCGAAACATTTTCTTTTCATCCAGATTAAATTCACTCTCAGTTTTTTTGGCCATTGATCTTAGAATTTTTTGTAAGCGTTTTTTTTCATTTCTAAGAATGCGCAGACGTTGGCGACTAGGCTTTGGAAGATCAACCGTAGAGTAAACCACCCATGGTTCATCTGGGTCATGTAAGAAAGCTTGATCATAAGTTATTTCTGTATAAACCCTTTTCCAAAAATCTACTCGTTGGCGCATTTCACCCTCAACAGGAAAGTCCTCTGAGGCAAGAGCAGTATAAGAAAAAGTTAAAAGGAATAGCCCTAAATATAAAATGCACTTCATCGTTAAATACTAACGTGAAGTGCAAATTAAGTAAAAAAGTTAAAATTAGACGAGTGTAAGGCTCGGTTATTTATTAATCATTATAGAATACATCACCTGAAGATGGATCACTCGGAGTGCCGCTATCATCAGTTTGCGGAATATCCCCATCGTTAATTACATCTCCGCGAGTATGGTTATCACAACCAAAGGCCGGTTGACGATTAAGATTATTGGCCGCCTCAACCTCAGCAATGACTTGATCAATTATTTGATCTTGTTCTGCTGGGTCTAAGTTATCGTAGTTTTTACCATTGCGACGAGCATAGTCTCTTAGTTCATGAACGCGGATTTCACGATTTCCTTTTACTTTTAAAGCTCCACCCCAATTAACATAATTACTTAAAAAGCCTTGAGTCGCTCTCCACGCCTGCCTTCTTCCGCGCTTAGAAAGATCTAATGCAAAGAGATTACCCCACTGGAGGATAGGAGGAGTTTGTCCAGGTTCACGACAACCCTGACAAAAAAGTGAAATGCCAGTTGTAATAGGTGACACTGCAATAGTTGAAGCAGCACCTACCACCGCAATGGCCGGTAGAGTAGCAGCAGTAACAACTTTTAAAGCACCTTTTAAAACACCTTGTAGTCTTACTTTCTCAGTTTGCATAGGAGCAAGTTCACAAGTATACGATTGAATCTTTACTAAACTTTTCATCGCAATTTGTAATTCTGGAGTCATTAATTCTTCTGGAATTCCAAATTCATTTACTTTTTCTACGCTACCAGAGATCCTTGCCATTTTAAATTGATTAAAGAGCTCTTCATCCCATTGATCTTTAAACTCTTGACTCGCACCACTAGCGTCTCTTTGTTCATAGTATTGAGATAATTTTTCAACCATCACAAATTGACCTGCATTGGTTTGAAATTTTGGCTTAGACTTATCGTCCTCAAGACTACTAATTCGGGTATTAATATCATGTAGGTCTTGTTGAAGTTTTTTCTTTTGTGCCATGGCAAGTTCAGCTTCATGAATGTATTGAGACATAATAACTTGTTGATCTTCAATTAAGCGCAGATCAGTTCTTTCCATATCATTTTTTAAGGCATCATAATTCTGACGAATTCCACGTCTTCCATTTCCACCATTTAACTTTTCATTAAGAGCAGAAATCTCAATCTCAATACTAGCTTTCTTAGCACTCAGTTCATTTATTTCTTCATCAATATCACTAAGCTCTTTAGTTAAGGTATCTCTAAGATACTGTGCTTCTAGTTCTCTTTGAGCACCACTAGCATTTGGGTCTGGTCCATAATTACCAGGCGTATTATCAGGTCTTAAATACTCTGGATGTTTTACTTCAACAACTTCAGCAAAAGCATCTTGATCTGTAAGCCATGCCGGTGCATCTTCTAGTCCTTCACACTTTTTTTGTAAGCGATCAAATAAGTACTTACGAGTAAAGTCCCCACGCTTTGCAGCTAGATCTGGAGTGTAGTCATTATATAAGTTTCTTGAAGCTTCAATTTGAAAATTAGGAGTCATCCCATTGGCAGCAATTTCACATAATTTATCAGCAGTCTCATTTAATTGCCTTACACCTTGTCCTGCACGATCTGGATCTTGATTACAGTATTGATCACTTCCAGCAGCAGCTTTATTCTCACTTGCACCTACTAGTTCACGAGCTTCACTCTCACTTAGTCCAGCTCCTACCATGTAAGAACAGTCATTATGAAAACTATCTTGAATATTTACATTCTCACATAATTCACATGTCTCAGGTTCAAATTCTTCTTCCTCTGGAAATTCATCACCTTTAACCACACACTTATTTCCATTGGCACCTTGAACTACCACATTCATAGGGTAGGTTTCATTCTTATCAAAGGCACCAGTGGTAAAAGCATCAGAAGGGTTATTTGACTGTGCCATTAAATCATCTAGATGGGGCACCTGTTGACGAATACGATTCATCATATAATTACTAAATTCTTCCTTACTCATATTTTCAACTACACTTGGATCAATATCAGTATTCAGGTTTAAATTCAGATTACGAGTACCGCTATTGCGCATAATTTTTTTCTTAGATTTAAAAGCAACTTGTACTAAACGACCTAATTGCATATTGCCTAAGAGTTCTCTGGCTACAGCACGCTTATAGGCCTTGGCCTTTTTCTTACATTGACGACGCATTTTTCTTTGCATGCGTTTCTTTTCACGTCTTGAAGGATTGTCTCCTCCATATAAAAGACGCTTATTACAAAAATTAATTGGCCTATCATTAGTAGTAGGACTTAAGGCCTCTAGATCAGCAAATGGACTTGAGTCCTCAGTACTGTCTGGGGTTTCATTACAATTGGCAATTCCCGTTGTATCAGTTGATCCACTTTCACCTAGATTATTTACTACCTCTTCAGGTTCAGCTAGGTTGCTATAGTCATCGACAACATTAACCTGCATGGCAAAAGTCTGAGTACTAAGAAGCATTGCCAAGAATAAAGTGCTTAATTTTTTCATTACGTCCCCATAGTCTTTAAATTCAATAATGGCTTTATCTATATAAATTATCGGCTAGTGTAGGGAATATAGTGAAGTAAATTTGTCGGAAACTAATAATCTTAATATGTTAAATAAGCTGAATTAAGTGTACTTGCCACTAATTAAAGGCATTTAATGGCATTTTTCTTTATGATCTAATTAAAATTCAGTTATAATTTGAATATGAATAAACAAGTATTTATCCTCGCACTTCTTATTGGCATTATCTATGGTGGAAAAAAGCTTTTAAAGAATGTGCAGTACTTTTTAAAAGCAGATGAAATCAGAAGAGAGCTTGAGCCAAAGTTTGAGGGAAGGGCTTGGGAGATCAGTCAAAGTGAACTCTATGACTTCGTTCAAATTAGTAGTAAGACCGAATTAAAAACCAAAGAGGATAATTGGAAGCAATTATGTGAAGCCCAATTAGATTTTAATTGTCGTCTGTATGCTGACCTGATTTACCTCTCGCAAAATAAATCAGAAGGTCTAAGGCTTGCACTAAAATACTGTAAGGTTAATAATCTACAAGCATGTATTGCGGCCAGTAAGATGAAGGGCTTTGACAATAGTCATCCCGATTTTTTTAATGTTACTAATCAAATCATCTCTCAATGTGAAGATGAGATGGCAGCCCTTAAAGACGCTGACTTTTGGGCCTGTGACTATTATACAAAAAAGTAATTATGCATATTAGTGGTCTAAGTCTTAGTGAATGCGATGAATTAAAAGCATTACTCGATGCAGAGGGGATTAAGTACTCTGTTGTTATAGATGAAGAATTAGTTCAACTCAATGAAGCCCAAAAAACTGATACACTAGCTCATTACCTGCCTGGCAGAGTGAGTACAAATCTTTTAAAAGTTGAAATTGAATCCAATGAATTTGCTAAAATCTCTGAAAACACCTTAAAACTCATGCAAGAACTTGGTCTTTATTCTGAAAACCATCCCCATCCTAGTGAGTTCGAAGTTTATAATGAAGAGGACCCTGAGTACTTAAAAGAGCATAAGCTCTTAAAGGCCAAGCGCTTAAACTATATCCTTATTATGACTAGCCTCATTTCATTTCTTACCTATATTATTTTTAGCTTCTTTGAAGACTAAGAGCATTTTGAGCTTTAGTTAAAGAAAACTTGAAAAAATGTCGAAAAGTAAGCTATGCTATCTTCAATGTATAAGTCATTAATTTTGTTAACGTTTCTAGTCATCGCGACCTTTAGCCAAAAGTCCTTTTCTTATGAGTCAACTTTTGATTTTAGCTATAGGCCAAGCCCCCTTATCTCAGAGAGTTTTGTTAAAGAGAGCACTGTAAAAAGTGGTCAAGGTCTTTATCAAGCATTAAGAGATGTAGGGATTGAAAATGAATTAGCACTTGAGATGATTAATAACCTACGAGATGAAGTGGAGTTTTCTAAGCTTAAAGTAGGGGATAATTTAAGTGCTGAGTATGATTATTATAATCACTTAAAACGTTTTACATTCTCTAAGAACCCAGCAGAAAAACACATTGTTGAAAGAAAAGACGGAGCATGGGTTTATTCATTTAAAGAGGAAGAGACTCAATGGTTTAGTCGTATGATTACTGGAGAGTTAAGTATTGGTTCAACCTTGCAGGGTGAGCTCTTAGATATGGGAGTGAATCCCGAAGTTGCCAATGAAATTATCAGTGCACTTATGTGTAAAGTTAATTTTAGAATGCACGCTCGTATTGGTGATCAGTTTAAAGCACTTATTCAAGAACGTATGTTTGAAGATCAAGTGATTGAAACAAAAGTTCTCTATACTGCATATGATGGTAAAATTGCTGGGCTTCATGAATCTTTTTATTATGAAGACAGTGAAAAGGCCTCTACTTATAATGCTCATTACACTGAAGAGGGACAAGCTCTTATTCGTTCAGGTCTAAGGTATCCTTTATCTCGTTTACACATTCGTTCAGGCTATGGATGGAGAAGACATCCAGTGACAGGTAGAAGAACTATGCACCGTGGAATTGATTTAAGAGGTCGAGTTGGAAAAGCTGTACACGCAGTGGCCGCAGGTAAAGTGGTTGAATCAACTTATAATAAGTATGCAGGAAATAAAATTGCTATTCGCCACCGTGATGGCTCAAAGTCATATTATATGCACCTTAATAAAAGAGGTGTGAATAAAGGTGAGTGGGTTCGCTCTAATCAAGTGATTGGAACAGTTGGATCAACTGGTAGAGTAACTGGTCCTCATTTGCACTTTGGTTTTAAAAAGGCCAATGGGCGTTGGATGAATCCTTTAAATAAGAGAATGATTGCGACACCAAAATTAAGAGATGAAAAACTTCTGGCCTTAAAAGCACAAGTTCAAAAAACACGTGAGCTAATTCAAGACCTAGCTATAAGTGATAAAGTTAAATATCTCTTAGCTAAAATACCTAATCGCTATCCAGCTTCGGTAGATGAATCAAGTGAATTAATTCTTACACTTAATCAAATATTTAAGGACTCTAATTAAAGAGTCCTTTTTTTATTTTCTTTGCATTTTATTTTCTTTGCATTTTATTTTCTTAGCATTTTATTAACAGAGGAACTACTTAAGCTTCTCACATGTAATAGATACTGCTTTTCAGGAATATTATCTGGAACCGTAATATCATATTCAATTGGTGTTAATTTTCTGGGACAGAAATCACTCGTTCTAACAAGTTTTGGTAAGACGGTGATGGTATCCTTATTATCACTAATATATTCCACTTCACCTTTAATAAAGCAATCACTTGGTTTAAAGGCCTTTAAGATTACGCGATCAGATCCCGGCTTTGTTACAATATACTCGATTAATGGATAATTAAATTGATCAATATCTCCACTTCTTCTATCTTGAACAGTTAGGGTATCTTTAATGATTGTATTTTGGGCAATCACCTGAACTTGATAATCACCTTTGGCCAGAATTCCTAACTCCACCACTTTAGTAAAAGGTACAATGGCCTCTGCACATGCCTTGTCAGTAATAACATTGGCATAGACATTAATACGGATTAAGTTTCCGATTCTTTCTTTCTTAGTAAATACATTCTTATAACAAAGGTTAGGGTAATAACCGCTGATAATAACTTCACTTGTATCATTGGCGTCAAAACCTTGTGGGGTAAAAACTTTTTCAATTGGTACTGGGTTTATACTTTGTGCAAATAGTGAAGCACTCATAAATAAACTGACAAATAAGTATTTCATTAAAACTCCTTTTTTAAATGTCATTTCAAATCATTTGTATTTATTAAAACAACGAAGAGTCATAATGAATTACAGGGATCGTTTTAAGAATGTGTAGATTATTACAAATTTAATACATAAGACTAAGAAGTTTTAAGAGGAAAGTCGCTTATTCTAATAACAGGTTAAATCCTTAACCGACTCTTGAAAACCTCTCTGTCTATCGAAAAAGCCCCATTAATTTGGGGCTTTTTCCTTTCACTATTTTTATTTATTTAATTATTCGGTTTTTATTATTCGATATCACTTGGCCAAGTTGGCGTCTTTTGCATGCGACTGGTGTCAAAGCCTTGAGTTTCAGCTTTGGCCTTAAGGTTTTCAATTATATTTTCATCAAGAGTCTTGGTTCTTGCCAGAATCCATAAGAAATCGCGACTAGGTGAACCAACTAAAACATAACTATAATCATCTGCAAGATCTAAAATATAATAATTAGGTCCTCCAAACCATCTTTGTAAAAAGAAAAAAGATACTTCTAGCACAGCATTTGTTTCATAATTAGCAATGGTTGCTCTACCATTAGCAGTATCAATACTACCATTTTTAGTAATACATCTATTTACAACTTTAATATCGCCCTTTCTTCTTAAAGAATAATTGGCCTGAGTTGCACCACACTTTCTTTGAAAGCGATTAGGTATCTTTTCAATTTCATACCACTTACCTAAGTACTTATTAACATCCACATAATCCACTGTTTCCAATTGGTTTGATCCACCAGCAAAGGCACAGCTAAGACTTAAGAACATCATTGCTAAAAACTTCATATTTCCTCCATATTTCTAATTGCTTTTAACATAAGATGTTAGCAATGACTCTGAACAAGACTTGTACAAAGAATGGACTATAAAATTTTTATAATCACTAAATGACTTATAAAAAGCTTATATATCAGACTTGTATGGCCTTGGAATTGGTCTATTTGGGCATTTTTATAAACAATCTAGCTAAGGAGATAAATATGAGTGATATTAGTTTTTTACAACAAGTTGATAAGGCCTTTGATGATGCTGCTAAGTATACCAATATAAGCGATGATATCTTAAATCAAATTAAGCGCAATAATTCAGTTATCAATATCTCTTTTCCCATCAAAAGAGATAATGGGCGAATTGAAATTATCGAAGGCTGGAGAGCTCAACACAGTCATCACCGCACTCCTTGTAAAGGTGGGATTCGTTTTGCTGAAATTGCCAATGAGGATGAAGTAAAGGCACTAGCGGCTCTTATGAGTTATAAGTGTGCAATTGTAGACGTTCCTTTTGGTGGAGGTAAGGGAGCGATTAAAATTAATCCCAAAGACTATTCTGAATCAGAGTTAGAAAGAATTGTAAGAAGGCTTACTTTTGAATTACATAAGCATAATTTTATAGGCTCAGGCATTGATGTCCCAGCACCTGATATGGGCTCTGGACCAAGAGAGATGGCATGGATCGCTGATACATATAAATCTCTGACAAATGATATTAACGGTTCTGCTTGTGTCACAGGAAAGCCTGTGGCCCAAGGTGGGATTCGTGGCCGTAATGAGGCCACGGGAAGTGGTGTGGCCTATGGATTAAAAGAATTTTTTAGCTGTAAGGAGATGTATTCCCAATATAATTTAGAGGGGGGACTTGAAAATAAGAGTGTGGCCATTCAAGGCTTTGGTAATGTTGGTTATCATAGTGCTCTTTTTCTAAGTCAGATGGGAGCCAGAGTAATAGCTATCGGAGAGTCAGATGGCATGATTTATAATGATAATGGATTCGATATTAAAGAGCTTAGAGATTATCGCGAAAAGCATACCACCTTAAAAGGCTATCCAGGTGGAAAATTTGATGAAGATATCAATGCAATACTTTATTGTGATTGTGATATTTTAATTCCCGCAGCACTTGAGGGACAAATAACTAACGAAAACTGTGAGCGCATTCAGGCAAAATTTATTGCAGAAGCTGCCAATGGTCCCGTTACCTATGAGGCCAATAAGATACTCTTTAATAGAGGAGTCGTGATCTTACCAGATGTTTATCTCAATGCAGGTGGGGTGACAGTTTCTTATTTTGAGTGGATTAAAAATCTTTCGCACATAAGATTTGGGAGAATGGAGAATCGCTTTAATCAAAAAACATATAAGAATATAGTCTCACTGCTTTCAAATGTGACTGGCAATGAAATTAAAGAAGACCTTATTAAAGAATTCTCTCATCATAGTGATGAAGAAAACTTAGTAGCTTCAGGCCTTGAAGAAACTATGGTTAATTCTCTTCATCAAATCTTTAATATTTGTAAAGAAAATGACTTTAAAATAGATCTTAGATGTGCGGCATTCATTAATGCAATTGAGAAAATTGCAAGGGCCTATGAAGATAACGGAATTTTCCCATAGGTTTCAAATTTGCTAAGTTTAGCTTTTCCTCTGATAATTTTAGTAATAACCGTTTACTCTCATGATGGACATAAGCACCATCAATTAGAAGGTCATACTCATGACTGTGAAGCAAAGAGTGCTGATAAAAAATCTGATAAATAAATTATTTCACTAACAGGGCGAGCTAGGCTTGCCTTGTTTCTTATTCTCTGTTGATGTGTAAAATTCTTTTGGTACCGAAAGTGTGAAGTCATCTGCAAAGGATTCCCAGACACTCTCAAACCTTGAACTTCCCTTATGCTTTGTTTCTTTAGGAAATTCGTTACTAGACATAAGGCCTCTGAATTTTGACTCATTCTCATTCTTTTTCTGATTTCTTTCCATAGATAACCTCCTTACCAAGATAAGTTAGTTTTACTTTTAAAAAAATCAAGAGTGGCTGATCTTAGAAAATAATTAGACATTAAAGTGCTAAAAATCTTGCCTATGCGGTTGATAAAGAAATCAAGGCCTTTGAATAAAAGACTAAGGATCAAATTCCTGGAGCTCCTGGGTATCCAGAGCAGTATCAAAAGCTGATGGAAAATATTATCTCTAGAAGAGAGAAATTTTCTGAGAACTTAGAAGGTCTCAATGAACAATTAAATAAAGACTTGTGAAATTGAATTTACTTATAATGATGATGCTGGATCAATTTTTAAAACTAGATATAGTTCAGAAATTAAATTTAATTATACAGATACGGAGAAAACAGCAAGAACTCTTCAATATACTCATGAGGAATGGTCTTATGACTATAGAAAGTTAGAAATGCAAAATATTGTAAAAGTTGTAAAGAGTATGCTTGAAAGCGGTGAGTGTTATGCCTCAGAAACTAAGCTTGCAAGAAAAGAGGCAAAAGAAAGATATGAAATCGCTAAGAACTTATATCTTCTAGATAATGAATTAGATCCACATGCAGAATTACGTATCTTATTTGGAATTGAAAAGGTTGCGATTGCAGATCTAGAGCGTGGTGGCTACTTAGGTAAAGATTATCCGGTTGGAAATCTTGGACCAGTGGAAACAAATAATAAAGCTATTAAAAACTAAAAAAGAAAAACAAAGGCGGGTTAAAAACCCGCCTAAGGTTCTAAAAGCAAGGATTACTAAATAGGCTTGCTATTAGTAAAATCAACACCTTCAGAACTAGTTTGAATCTCTCTTCCATTGAGAATCTCCTAAGAGATTAGGTCTTCATTGACCTGAAAAGAGATCCATATTAAAATTTGTTATGCGTCTAAGGTTTTAAACCAGGACTAGTTTGAATCAAAAACCCACCCAACTATTCCGGTGGGTTTTTTTATTTCTGCAAGTTCATGCCAACTTATAAATTTGTAAATATCTAAAACTTAAGGCCTTCCAATAAAAGGTATTTAAAAACCTAACAAATCACTTAAATTTTTTTATTAGATGAGCTCTAGCGAATTATTATATTTCCAAAAAATCCAAAAGCGCCCGATGATAGTTCTACTGTTTGCGAGTAGCGACGCAAGCTTAATACCTCGAGGGTGCAAGTCCCTCCCACAGGGCACCTAGTGAATGTGGAAATCAGGATTCAAGATTTTTTTGGTGACAAAAATTTCTAAGAGCGAATCTGGAATAATTTTACCAATCACCCAATTGGTAAAGTTTATGGACCAGCAGGTTGTAGCAATAGTGAACCATGCAAATCCAAAGACCCCTTATAAGTTCATGGGACCTTATAAGACTAACGGGAAAAGCCGAGCTGACTGGCAAACTCAGTGAAGGCCAAAGTTATCAGTGAAGAATTAGGTACACGCAGCTGATAAGTTTCCTTAGGATGAAGAGTGGATGACATGTTGGGAAGGGTAGTTAAGTGAAAGCGCGGAACAACTTAAAGACACGTTTTTGACAATCATCAAGAACAAGTTTTAAAAAACTGACCAAAGTTTTTAAAATGTTTTTTAAGTTGGGCGGATGAGGTCGACTAAGCGTTAATCAAATGTGCAACATAACACATTTGAGAGCGAGGACCTCAGAGGGTTGTTAGGACTTTGTTGACATGAAGTCTTGGCTTAAAACATGTGCATCTCTGTCAATAGACTGCACTTAAGCTTTAAGTATAACTAGGCCGAATTAATTTGTATGTTTGATTGAACTTAAGAATTAAAGAAAGTCTGGGAAATCTAAAGTGGATGTTTACCTTGGCAACCGTACTAGAGAAAATCTAACGTGCGGATCCGAAAACGAAAGATTTGGTTTTTGGAAATGGGAGCAACTAGCTTATCCATTTCCAGGCCTCATCTTAAAAAAAGAAACGATACCAACATCGTAATGCTTTAAAACCACCTCTAACGGGGTGGTTTTTTTTTGCTAAAAAACAAAGGTGGGATTGCTCCCACCTAAGTTCTAAAAGCATGGCTTACAAATAAGAAAACTCATCAGTAAAATCAATGCTTTTAAGAAGTTTAGCAATATCTCTTCCATGAGACCTCCCAAGAAGAGAGGAGTCTTCATTGACCCCAAAAGAGATATAGTGCTAATATATGATTAACCTAAGTTCTAAAAAGTATTTAGGAAGTTTAGCATTACAAAACCCACCCAAATTCTGGTGGGTTTTTTTATTTCTGCAAGTTCATGCCAAGTTACAAATCTATAAGTACTCATTATTACGGCCATAATTTATCAACCAATTATCTAGGCCTTAGCTGCCACAAAATATTAACACTTTCTTAAGAATATCCGATAAGTTTACTAGGTAAATAGCTGATTTTTAGTGGCTATTTGTAAAGTGTTAATATTTACTTAGCTTTAAAGCAATATAGTAATAGAAGAAGGTTTAGCACTATTATGTTTAAGCATTTGATTATCATATTTTTGAGTGCAATTTTTTTAGTCTCATGTGCTAATGAATCTGAATCTTCGTCTAGTTTATTAAAAGGCCCTAATCAATCTGAGAGTAGTACTAGTGAAGTAAGTCTAGTTTCTATTAATCTCTTTGCAAGTGCTACTAGCTTTCAGGTGGGAAGTGAAGTTAGTCTCTATGCCATTGGTTATTATGATAATGGCAGCCAAGGTAATATTTCAAATATCGTGAGCTTTACTAGTTCTGATGAAGCTATTGTTTCTATCTCTGGTACTAGTGCAAGTGCAGTGAGTGCTGGTGTGGTACAAGTGAGTGCAAGTCTAGATGGAGTTAGTAAATCAATTACACTGGCTCCCTTTTCTGCAACACTTACTGGTATTGAATTAAATCTCAACGCCCTTACTTTACCTAGTGATGGTTCTAGTCAGCTAATTGTTTATGGTGTGTATGATAATAACCAAACTCAAGTGGTAACTAGTTTGGCCACACTCTCTTCTCAGGATGGTGCAGTGGCGAGTATTGATAGTGATGGATTAATAAGTGCCGTCGCCAGTGGAACTACAACTTTAGATATTTCATATAATGGCTTTAGTACGACTTTAAATGTGGAAGTGACCAGTGCTACTATCGATTCCATTCAAGTGACGCCAGCTCTTGGAAATAAGCCCATCGGTGTGGATCAACAATTTAGTGCTACCGCTAGTCTCAGTGATGGTACTACTTTAGATGTGACAAATTCAGTTAGCTGGAGTTCTTCTAATACAGATCGTTTAACTATTAATAGTGCTGGTTATGCCGAGATGGTAAGTGCAGGCAGTGTAGAAGTGAGTGCGACTTTAGATGGTGCGAGTAGTACCGTTGATTTTGTGGTGCTAGCTAAAACCCTTGATTCCATATCACTTACTATTGAAAGTCCAAGTATAGGTGTAGATGTATTAAGTGATGTTACTTGTCTTGCAAATTACTCTGATGGCTCAAGTGAAGATATAAGTACTGAAGTAAGTCTTAGTTTAAGTGATACGAGCATCGCTCTTATTAATCAAAGTGATAACATTAGTCTGCGCTCACTGGCCATTGGAAGTACAGATCTAACTGCTAGCTTTGGAGGAATGAGTGCAAGTGCAACTCTGACTGTAACTGGAGCCAGTCTTGTGAGTATTGAAGTGCAAACAGATAATTCATTACTTTCAGCTGGAGTGAATGCTTATTTTAAGGCCATGGGAACTTATGATGATGCCAGTGTAGTTGATATAACTAATAATGTTAGCTGGTCGTTAGATAATGCAAGCTATGGAAGTATTTCTAATAGTCCAAGTAATAAAGGACTTTATAATAATACCTTTAATGGTGGAGCAACAGCGAATCTAACAATTAGCGCAACACTAGGAGCGATAAATGGCAGCTTAGAAATTGTCTTAGCACCTGGAACAATTAATAGCATTTCCATTACTCCTTCTAGTGTGAGTACAACGAGCTTTAATAATTTAAATTACCGTGCCTATGCTCACTTTGATGATGGTGCCAGTGTTGAGATCACAGATATTGCAACATGGACTAGCTCCGATACAAGTATTGCGATTATTAGTAATGATCAAAGCGATGCTGGATTACTGGCAACATTGGGCGAAGGGAGTGCAAATATTCAGGCCAATTATAAGGGCAATAGCTCAAACATTTCAGTTCTCACTGTCGATGATGGAGCACCTGAGGAGATCCCAGAAGAGGGGGATGGATTACTTGCAAGTTATTATTCTGGAAATAATTTTAATACCCTTAAAGGTCAACGTATCGATGGGCAGATTAATTTTAACTGGGCAACCGGACAAGCACCACTTGGTGTTGGAGATAATTTCAGTGTTCGCTGGACGGGACAGATTAAGGGTAAATTTACAGGAGATTGCCAAGTGTCTTCTCGCTCTGATGATGGTTTTAGAATGTGGATTGGTGGCAATTCCATTATTGATGTTTGGTTCCCTCACGCTCCAAGATGGGATCATAATTACGCCGTACCTTTTGTGGAAGGTGAAAAGCAAACCATCACAGTTGAATTCTTTGAAAATGGTGGGCATGCAGTGGCCGAGCTTTACTGGCAATGTCCAGGAGATGCGACTTTAGATCCTATTCCAACCGAGTATTTATTCTCTGAATAAAAAGTGTCAAAAGTTTTAACAGGGCTAAAATTATTTCAAAACTAGCTTATTCTCAGACAAGTTCATAGTAAGATTTCCTCAATTGAGTTTAAAAAAAAGGATTGCTATGAAGTTTTTGTCAGCACTTGTGCTATTAGGTAGTTTAAATGTTTATGCTAATACAATTGAAATTGAGACCAGTATTCGCTGTGATAAGTATCAATTTGGAATTGATAATCTTAATGAAAAATTACCAGAGGACAGACAAATTACTTTAAACTGTGAAGGCACTGAAAAGTCGGCCCTTGGTGGATTAGTGACTTATGGAGCGAAAAGCGTTGTTAGTATTTCAACTTCACTTCCTCTATGTGAAACATCTGAGCAGGTTTATTCAAAGGTTCATACCTTTGGAAAAGGCGGAGCATTTGTTGGCTATGATATGAACGGAGTACACCCAGTCATTGAACTCTTAGAGGCCAATGGAATCGTTGTAGACGCTCTTAGATACGGTACTGGCACAGGCATGCTAGGACATGAGGTACACGGAATTCAATTTCCATACTGTGAATAAAATACCATATTAACATAGGATAATTATTTAATTTTAAAATCACCTTATAAGCTCCTAGAACGAATATTTCTAGGAGCCCCCCATGTCTAAAAATTTAGTATTTAAATTATTACTCTTACTTTCAATGTCTTTTTCAAGTGCCTTTGCAATGGATCTTACTCAAGATGCTGAGCTTGATGATGTTGCTTATATTCAATCAGTGCTTAAGGCGACCGAGTTAGAGCTAACTAAAAATGAATTAGCTTGTAAGCTTTCACTTTCTAATAATCCACAGGCAAGTGCTTATAAAATTTCTTCTAAAGCTCTCTTATTAAATCTTATTTCAAAATATGTAGACGAGACTAGTCTTATTCAATTTTCTAATGAGGGGTATATTGAAGAGATTACTATTGAAATAGAAAGTGAAAAATACTTATATAAAATTCAAATGAATACTGAGTATGATTATCGCAAGATTAATTCCATCTCGATAACTAAGTATGAGCTTATTAATACCAAGTATAATCTTGGAACCTTAGAAAAACCACACTTTCAAGATGATGTAAGTCTGATCTTTCATTCAATTAAAATATGTGAATAAAGCTAAGCTCTGTCTAGTTAATATAAACCATATATATCATTCAAATAAGGTCATTCCCATGGTGTAATACTCCTAAATAAAAGGAGTATTACATGAATGATAAAGTATTATTAATTACAGGTGCTTCAAGTGGGATTGGAGAGTCTAGTGCCTTTGCTGCTGCCAAGGCCGGATATAAAGTTGCCCTTTTGGCCAGAAGTGAAGATAAGCTAAATAAAATTGCTAATGCCATTAATAGTGAATTTGGAAATGATACTGCCCTTGCTATTAAAACCGATGTGACTCAATTAGAAGAACTCGGCAAGGCCATTCACACAACTATAGAAAAATTTGGAAAATTAGATGCAGTCTTTGCCAATGCAGGTAAGGGATTAAATAAAGCAGGCACAGAAAACGGTGATCCTAGAGAGTGGGATGAGATGATTGATCTCAATGTAAAATCACTTCTATGGACGGCCAAGATGACCTTGCCACATCTAAGAGAAACTTTGGGACACTTTATCATCACTAGTTCAGTGGCGGGAAAAATCTATTTACCAGGATCCGTTTATGGAGCATCAAAGTGGTTTGCTTCAGGCTTTGGCCATAACCTTGCTCGCGAAATGAAAGAGTGGGGCGGACGCTGCACAATCATCTGTCCTGGCATGGTGGATACACCCTTTTTTGATGAACCAAAACCTGATAAACTTAAACCAAGCGATATCGCAGATGCACTAGTTTTCGCTCTCACTGCACCGGCCAGAAGCACTGTGCGTGAAATTGAAGTGATGCCGACGAATTGAGTGGAAGAATTATTTAAAGCGTGCTTTTAATATCTAAAAAACAAAGGTGGGAAGTTTCCCTCCCACCTAAGTCCTAAAAGCAAGGTCTACAAAACAACATCGTTGCCAGTAAAATCAATGCTTTTAGAAATGCATACAATACCTCTTCCATGAGACCTCCAAGAAGAGTTGAGTCATCATTGACCCTAAAAGAGATATTGTGCTAAAATTAAATACGCCTAAGTTCTAAAGCTTTAGGATTGCATACAATATTAAACCCACCCAAAATTCCGGTGGGTTTTTTTATGCTTAAAAACAAAGGTGGGAAGTTTCCCTCCCACCTAAGTCCTAAAAGCAAGGTCTACAAAACAACACCGTTGCCAGTAAGATCAATACTTTTAAGATAGTCACAAATACCTCATCCATGAGTGGACCTCCTCTTGAGGCTTTGAGTCACTAATTGACTCAAAATAAGGTAGCGTGATAGTATTTTTTACGCCTAAGTCTTAAAGGTTTTAGGATAGTCACAATTATTAAACCCACCCAATTTTCCGGTGGGTTTTTTTATGTCTAAAAAGCCATATGCAAGAAGTCTGACAAATTACAGAGACATAAGCCCCTAAAATCAAAGAAATAGCCACTTTCCCAAAACAAATAATTTTGCTATACTACAAGCTCGCAATTCATGGGGGTGCACTGGTTTCGACAGGGCCGTAGATGAATTGAGTGCGTGTCTAGGTTGATCGACCGGCCTAGTAAAAAGTCGATCAAATGTATTCGGAAACGAAACAGAATTTGCAATGGCTGCATAATCCAACTGATTATTGCGCATGCTGCGGGGCCTACACCAATAACAAAAAGTAGGTAAAGACCTCATGAGGGGAGGTCCGTAAACTAAGCTCTCGCTGCTAGCCGGGACCGCAGTTTAAACTTTCACCGGGTTTTGTGAATTTGACAAGATTCTCACAGGCGTCACTTCCTCTAATGTGACTACACACGTAGGACTCTCTCTCGGAAGCGGTTTTGGACGTCGGTTCGATTCCGACCACCTCCACCCGAGGATATTAGCTTTTAAAGTTTGTATGTTGGGGTGGGGGTTATTCCCTTGAATTGCGATTCTTATATTCTTCTATTCTTTTTTTGATTGCTCTGTTTGATTCATTTTTAAAACTGTCTAGATAAAAATCTTTTGGCATTCCAAAGTAAACCTCTTCAGGAGTCCTTTCGTTTAAATAACTGTGTGGAATAATATTATTATATTGTTCTATGTAATACCGAGTATGCCTATGAAGATCACCGATTGATTTAATTTTAATCTTTGATAAGTAATTGCTCTTGAGCGTACGAAAGAATATTTCTATTTTTGAGTTCGAATAATAGGTATTATGTTTTGAAATTAGGGCTTTAATTTCCTTTTCTTTGAGATAAGTATAAACATATCTGTTTAGGTTTTCTGAGCCAGCATCCATCATGATTTCGATTGGGTTAATAAATGAATTAATTGATTTTGAAATAAGAGATCTAGTATGTTTTCCATCCCATTGCTCAATGATATGCCAATTGATTACATATCTTGAATGGTTATCCAAAATTACTTGAAGGAAATATTTTTTATTTCTTACTTTTATTTCAGAGATATCTATATGCCAGAGTTGATTGGGATGTTCTCTTTCAATACCAATAGGATAGCTTTTGGAATATTTTACTTTTAGATTAGGTCTTTTCATTTGATAAAGCTTTGCATATTTTCTCCAAGTAGCTGGAGATGAAAAAAGTTCTCCATTTCTCTTGGCAATGCTACAAAGTGCATGTAGAGGTAAATGAAAAAGATTCGGATCTGTGTAATACTTCTTTATGACTAAAAATTCTTGATATGTTATAGCTCTACTCGAAGATTGATAATATTTTTTAGGTTCATTGTGAAACTTTTCATAGTCTACTATTTCTTTGTTCCACTTTTTAAATCTAGAGAAGCTTATTGACAGGTCATCTAGGAGAGTTCTTAAGCTAGTTCTTTTTTTATGAGTATAAATTAATTCAATGATTCTTTTTCTCTTCTCATAATCTTGAACATGTTTTTTATCGAGGGATAGTTTGCAAACGTTTTGAATCATTTTTATTAATTTAATTCGATTTTTTAATTCTCTATTTTCTTCTTTATATTTTTTGATAATTGATTTTAATTTTTGTATTTCAAGATTTTCATCAATTTTATTTGAATTTCCTAAATGGTATTTGGAATTTATCCAATATCTAGCAGTTGTTTCAGGAATTTTTAATTCTGGGAAAAGATTGACTTCTTTTGTCTTTGAAATAAGAACTTTTGCATAGTGTGGATACTTTTTATAACGCATAGTTCATTCAACTATCTCAATAACGAAATTTTGTCGAACATGGGTTCTTTTTCCGCCACCTCCACCAGTGGATGGAAAGATTTAAAAACTATGCAGCGATATATTCGCAAAGCAGGGGTAGATATTCGAGGAGTAACCGATGACTTAAACCTAATATAATGACTCAGCTATTATTTCTTAGTTCATAAACAAAACTGAGTTTTATGTTTTGATTTATTTATTTTATAATTGATTAAAAGCGTAAAAATATAGGTAATTTATGGAAAGCAAGGTAATAAACGATTGGAGAATGTTTTTTTCTCTAGATAAAAATACTGAGAAATTAGAGTCAGGGCAAATTTTAATAATACCAAGTGAAGACAAGTGGAATGATTTCAAACACAAAATACAAGTACGTGTTTATTTTAAAACCGAGAATAATGACTTATTTTCTTTCGAGTGTTTTTTTGCCTTTGTTCCTGAAACATCTAACGAAGTTGAAGAAGGTCTTAGATTTAGATTACAAGAATATCTAAAAAATACGAATTCTAAAAAAGATTTAATTTTAATTGATAATTTTGAAACGTTTATTACGATGTTGCCGACTATTGGAGATTACAGGAAGTTAGTTAAAGCAGTAACTCCTGTAGTCGCAAACTCTGTACTAAAGTCAATCTCTGATATGGTGTATTGGGAAGAACATCATCAAAAAACGGATGAATGGTTTATAAACGGGAAGAAATCATTAGTTTTTCGTGAAGCCTTTATGAGAAGTTCTGAAAGTTACTTTGCTTTCCATAGTGCTGGAGACATTTTAAAGGGCCTTGATTTTGAGAGTTTTGATGTAATATCAAAAGATTTGGATTTAAATTTTCAGTTAGACTCTTTTTCTAATCCTCATCAGATAAACTTTCGTTTTAGCCAAGATGCCATCCTTCCTAAAAGAATAAATATTATGATTGGCAAAAATGGTTTAGGTAAAAGTCAGGCTTTAAACAAAATTGTACATTCTTTAGTTGGAAGACCAGACCATTTAAACAATTTACGAGACCCAAAAGGAAAAAGTCCTCGACCTCTTATAAATAGGCTTATAGCAATTGGAACTCCTGGAGAAGTTTTTAATACTTTTCCACGTCCTAGAGTAAAAAGGCCAAGGATAAAATATAAACTGCTTAATATGGCTAGGAATAGTAAAAGTCAGAATGCAGTTACAGGGGCGTCGTTTCAACAGCTTCTTAGAAGTGAAGATGTTATTGGTAATCGATTTCGGTTTGATATTTTCTATGATTCAGTTAGTAAGTGCTTGCCTGTTGATGACATTGTTATTCCCATAGACGATTATGATGGACTTCCACCGTTCTATCCTCTTTCGGGATTTAAAGAAAGAAATTTAGGAGAACAGAAGAGACTTTTATTGTTGGGCGCTATCAGTGAAAAAGCTGAACCCAAAATATTTAGAGATGGAACAATATATCCATTAAGCAGTGGTCAGCTTTCTTTCTTTAAAGTTGCATTACTAGCTTGTTTACACATTGAAAATGGTTCACTCGTTTTACTAGATGAGCCAGAAACTCATTTACATCCAAATCTAGTCTCAGATTTTATTTCATTGTTGAATACTTTGTTAAAATCGACCGGTTCTTATTCTATTATCGCAACTCATTCTGCCTATTTTGTTCGAGAAACATCAAGAGAACAAGTTCACGTTTTTAAGGAGATGCCTGATAGGGGTATAAGTATAGTAAATCCTAGACTGAAGACATATGGGGCAAACATTGGAGATATTTCTCATTTTGTATTTGATGACAATATTGATGATAAACTAACTGATAATATTTTAGAGAATATTCGTGATGAAAAAGGCAATATTGATTTCGACCTAGATTCACTCAAATCTGAATTATCAACAGAAGTATTGATGTCATTAAAACGAGAAATTAGCAGTTAATAAATGAAATCAGTAAACAGACCAAATATTGACGATATTCAATTACTAAAAGATTTATGTGGTAAAACACATATCAAGTGTCACCCATACCTTTCTCACGAGTACCTAATTATGCTTGCTCAATATCAGCAGTTTATAAATAATAATGGTGACCCTCACTTTTGTCCCCCTGTTCAGATTAGTACAGACCTAGAGGATGCTCTAGAATATCATTATAAAAATCCACTGAAGAGTTTGAGTTTTATTCCTCAAATAAGATATGAAGTATCAACAAGTTGTTGCCCTATGTGTGGGAGTATCGGGACTGGGACTGTTGACCATTACTTACCTCAGTCAACCCATCCTGAGTTTACAATCCATTCAAGAAATCTAATTCCTTCATGTTTATGCAATTCAAAAAGAGGAAATGTGATTACTGGAGCAAATGCCAATGAAAGAATTATTCATCCATATTTTGATAATTTTTTAAATCAAAGGTTAATCACTTGTGAATTTTCTGGCGATTTATCTGCACCAGTCGTTAGACTGAGGCAATTAGTTGTAAATCAAACAGTTAATTTCCATATCAATAACGTTGTAGAAAAGACGAATATTCTAAACTGGTTAAGTGATAAGTGGGCCAGTCTTGTAAGGTCTCCCCAGGTAATGCTTCCCCATCTTCCAAGGGGAAGGCATGTAACTGAGCAAGAGGTACAAAACTCATTTATTTCAACACGAGATGATAAAGATTTAGAGTTTGAGTCTTTCAATAATTGGTTCTCTATATTCTTTTCAGGTCTAGAAAATTCAAATGGAGTCGCAGCCTGGATTAGAGACATTCAAAATAGTCTAGTTACTAGAAGAATAGAAGAAGACGAGCAGTGAATTGTTAATTCTTTGGATTTTAAAATTTAAAAAATTGTAATGTAGTGATTTGTAGTAATGACTTCATGCTATATCAATAATATTAAGGTGTTTGAAGATTCCCACCACCTCCACCAGTGGTTGGAAGGATCTTAAAACTATGGCTCATTATATGCGTTTGTCTGGTATTGAAGAGAAGGGAGCGACTGAGGTCTTAGGATTTTTAAATTAAGACAACTATTGTTTATTTTGATATAGGTTATTAATGAAGTTGAGTGTACAAATAAAAGCAAAATACGAATTAGGTGATGTATTACACATGACGGATATTTCTAATTTAGATTCAATATTTGCTTCTAAAGTTATCCTATCTAAGAATAAGCTAGCAGCTCAATCAAAAAGCTATTCTGATATTTCCAATGAATCTGTGCAATCCAATCGTTCTAGTAAACAAGTTTTAACTACAGCAACTGTTGTTCATGATTATGTACCTTTTTATTGGGGAAGAAAGACTCCTATGGTAGCAGCTTTACAAAGTAAAAATCAGGACTTAATCTTTCTTCAGTTTTCAACCGACTTACTTGATGATTATGACTGTGTGGTTTGTAATGGAAATGCAGCAACTTCAGACACAGTATTTAAAGAGTTTACTGGAATCACTGACCTAGACTTTTTAGATAGTAAGAGCATAAATACTGTTAAATACGCATCTGATGTGAATGTTAGAAAGGCAAAGCAGTCTGAATTACTTGTACATGATTTCATAGGTTTAGAGCATTTAAAATGCATTATCTGTTATGACGACAGTGTAAAATCTAGAATTGAAACACTTAAAACTACACATGGAGTCAAATGTGCGGTATATATAAATCCAGGAGCGTACTATTTTTAGCTATGATTACTTATAAAACTGGAAACATATTCAACTCATCTGCACAGGTTATTACAAACACTGTTAATTGTGTTGGTGTTATGGGGAAAGGCCTTGCACTAGCTTATAAAAAGCAGTTCCCTGAAATGTTTGAAGACTATAAAGCTCGTTGCTCTGAAAACATGGTAAAGCCTGGAGTACCATATCTATGGGAAAATGATTCAGTTCAAATTTTAAACTTTCCTACTAAAAGACATTGGAAGCAAAACTCATTATTAAATGATATTGAAATGGGACTTAAGTACCTATCTGAGAATTATAGAGACTTGGGAATTTCTTCTCTTGCTCTTCCACCTTTAGGATGTGGACTTGGAGGACTTAATTGGGCCGATGTTAAAAATTTAATAAATAAATACCTAGGGCCACTAGAAGATTTAGATGTCTACGTTTATGAGAGTTCTGAATCAAAATCAGAAACTCCTGATAAAGATAATCAGGCGTGGCAGAATAAGCAATCTAATGATGGGCTAGTTGCTCAACAGTCTCTTATCTAAAACCACTCTATATTCATACTCTATAGACTTACTGTCTGAAAAAAGGCTAATAAGTGAAAAAGCACAGCTTAAATAATCTTTGATCGTTTTTAAAAAGAGACCACATTACTTGTGGTCTCTTTTTAAAAATTTAGTATGAAGCATAAAGACTTCTAGTATCTCTTACTGTGAAGTCACTGTTTAATAATGCAGTTTCACCACTTAGCTTAATGTTAACAGATCTAAAAGGGAAACTCGAAACATACTCAGTGTTTACAACAGGTTTATGTTTGTAAATTAAAGCAGCCTCTGCCCTAAAGCGATCGCTAATAGGAGCAAAAGAAAAACATAGAATTTCACCATATTTAAGGTGTTTTTTCCATTCTCTTTCCTTTTCATGTCCTTGAATCCTATCTTTGGCATTTTCTGATTCGCCAATATAGATAAGCTCTTTTAGGGATACAGTACCTGCACTTTGGTTATAGGTTGCCCTATAAACACAATAGATCCCGCTTTTAGCTGGAACTCCGCTTTTGTTAATTTCTCGCCAGTAACCTTCAAATTCTAACTTGATTGTGTCCATGTATTCCTCCTTAAAAGTAAATTGGACGTTATTATTCTCTACATACTATTGCCGACGAGAAAAATTTTTTGCCGTCAAACGGCAAAAAAAATTATATAACGGCATAAGAAATTGTAGGTTTATGTTAATGACTAAGAATGAAACACTTAACCAGCTGAAATTACTAGAGGACTTTGATTGGGAAGCCGAGATACCTGGTTTAATTGCCTATGCTGTGGCAATGGCTCGTCTTTACCAATGGAAGTCGCCATCAGGCACTTTGGCCAAGGGAAACGAGATTGATGATCTTGTATTTTCATCAATTCACAAAGCTTATGAAGGTGTACAAGCTGACTTAGATAGAAGCCCTAAAAAGATAAAAAAGGGTAAAAGGTTTTGGGATATGGATAAATGTCCCTCTTTGAAGGTTTTTATTAAGGGGATAATCCGTAGTGATATTAATCATTTAGTAAATTCTGCTGAACATAAGACTACTCAAGTTTATACTGAAGACACCTCTTTGCTAACTAATAATGTCTCTGTTGGGAACTCACCAGAAGAGGACCTAATTGAAGTTGAGGAAGATTACAACCGCCAGAAATTTGCTAAGGATGTATTTTCTAAAGTGGAGAAGGAACTAGAGGAAGATGAGAATGCCTTACTGGTTCTTAGCGCTTATAGACTTCTTACTGAAGATAATGACTTTGTCAGCAATCAAATGATTTCAGAAGAAGTTGGTATTGAAGTTAGGGAAGTCGAAAATGCAAAGAAAAGAATTAAGAGAAAGACTTTAAAAATATGTGAAACATTGGAGGGCCAACATGAAGAAGAGTGAATTAGATAAGCTGATTTCACTTGTAGAAGATGATGGTATTGATTCCTCTGACTTGGAAATACCACAACTAGAAGAAAGATCTAATAATCTTACTAAAAGGGTTATGAACTTTATAAGTGAAAGGAAGGAGGAACGTGAACTTCCATGGCTTAAAAGATCAAGAGAGAAAATAGATAAGTTTTCTAAGATAGGCGAAAGTGTGTCCATTTCAGTCGAAGAGGCTAAAAAATATATAACTGATCTTTTGGCGGGAAAAGGAGACTTTGGGTCACAAAACTACGCTGCCCAATTTTTTAGAGAAAAAGACAGTGAAAAGCTTTCTGATGAAGAGATTTTAAGTTTTTATAGAGATTTAAAGATTTTAGAAGAATTAAGTAAAGAAGAGAAGAAATAATTGAATGATGTAAGTATCCCCAAAATTAAAGCCATACAGCTATTAAATAATCTGAAAATTACAAAGTTAGATTATTTAAAGTATCTAGAAGAAATTTGCTGCGAAGTAGGACCTCGGGTTAAGTATGAAGAAATATTGGGAGCAGAGGGGAGACTTGTTACAAATGGTGATTTGGCGATTATTACTGTTCCCAAAGATGAGAATTATAAGGGACGAACACGTTTTTCTATTGCTCATGAGCTCGGCCATTATATTTTACATCTAAAGGAAGATAATTTTTTTAATTGTAGTGCTTTGGACATGACTTCATGGGGAAATTCATCCAATCGGAATATTGAATATGAAGCAAATGTTTTTGCTTCTGAGTTATTAATGCCTTCTTCATTTTTGAGTGAGCACATTAAAGACAATGAATTAACGTTAGAATTCCTCAAAGAAACAGCTAATGAATTTGAAACGTCCTTAACTGCGACAATTTACAAAATGGTTGAAGTATCAAAACGTGCTGTTGCAGTCGTAGTTTTTAGAGATGGAGCTGCAAAATATTCATTTCGTTCAAAAATCCTTCAAGGAGAAGGACTATGGGTGGAACTAGGAATTTTAAATGATAAAACACTTGCTTCGCAGTGTTTTAAAACAGGTCAAACTTATATAGCCAGACAACAAATTGAACCAATGAGTTGGTTTGATGACAAAAGAATAACAAATTATGGTCTCAGAGAAGAAGTTATTTTTTTTAAACATCTAGGGTTCGGTATGTCTATTCTAGAGATTATAAATTAAGAGTAGAATATTTAATCTCATTTTTTCTAGAATATATTTCGTCTATACTAAAGTTAATAACAATTTTTTAAGTAACTACACTTTTAAGTAGTTTTGCCGTATAGTTAATCAAGAACTCTAAAAGTTTCAAACCTGTCTCAACTTGTCTGAAGCTGTCTAGAGAAAACAACGCTGTGGCTATTTTGGCTACCCTTTGAAAATTTCATTGATATAGGGCCACCTCCACCAAATCAAGTTAAGGTGTTGAAATTAAAGGACTTTTTTAGTTATTTTGTTGTTTGTGTGGCAGGGTTGTGGCGGGTTATTAATCAATCGTCGTGAGGGTTTTTATTAAGTCGACCATTTTTACTAAGCCCTGGTCATTATAGTTGTTCGTATCACTTAACGAGCTAAATATTTCTTGAATTCTTTTAAAGTTATGTTTAGTAATTTGATCAATATTAAGGAATTCGTCTTCTTGAGAAATAACTTTCTTTTCATCTTCTAGTGTTGGGTATTTCGGTTTGTATATTCCAACATTATTACTACTTTCATCTTTATATAAAGTGATTACCTTTATATAGGAAGCAGGAGTGTCATTATCAGACCCACAGCTACCTAATAGTAATATGAGTGTTAATGGAGACCATGTAGTTACTTGCTCTTTCAAATTTGAAAGTAGTTTCATGATATTTTGCTGATTCCACTCTCTTCTATATTTTATTTCTACCAACGGATACGCACCAAATATGGAGAGGATTATCTGCTTTTAACGATAGCTGATCCATCGAGTCATCTAAAAAAATTCTAGGGAAACCATTTATAAACTCCTTCATCTATATGAGGAGTTTCAAAGGGATAACAGATACTTATGAGCAAAGTTTTGATGTAAAATGTCTATATATTATTGAAAAATAACCGATAATACAGTATAGGTATTATAATGAAGTTATTTTTAGCTCTAATATTAATCTTCTCAACACTTGCTGATTTTACATCGGCTTCTGTCATTGATTTAGAAAATACATCAATTTGTAAGAGTTCTGCTTCATGTGATGATGTAGATTTGCACCAAGAATCAGATAAAGAGCATGAAGAAGAGAATCATGAGCATCACTGTCATTGTCATACAGGACACTCTCATACAGCAGTAAATTACTTCACCTCAATGTCGGTGAAGCCAGTTTTAAATCAAACAAAATCCAAATATCCACTATTCCAAAATGGTAAAACTCAAAATTACCATTCCGATGTCATTCGTCCTCCTATTGCCTAATTTTATTATTCTCTAGTTATTTAGGTATTAATTTTAATTAGGACATTTAATATGTATGCGTATGTAACAGCATTACTGATATTTTCAGTAAGTGCGAGTTTTGCAAATGAAAACTGCAAAATCACTAATATAAACAATTTTTACAATTATGTGAGAGATAATGGCCCTACACTTCGTGAGGTTGAGAAACAAAAAGAGCAAGTTAGTTCTGAGATAGACCTTGCTGAACAAAGGCCTAATCCCCAAGTTGATTTTGATTATTTAAAAGGAGATCAATTTGGAATAGATGTTAATAACTACACTCTCTCGGCTCAACATATAATTGAATTTGGCTCAAAAAGAGATAAACGAATATCTAAGGCCAAAGCTTTTAAAACTTTAAATGAATCTAAATTAGATTTGAGCCTATATAACTCGAACTCTAATTCAGCTTTGATATATCAAAAAGTTGCTCAACTAGCGATTCTTACTGAATCAGTTAAAGAAGCCAGTAATACATTTGATAAAGTTATAAAAAAGCTAGCTTCTCGAAAAAGGTTAAACCCTGAAGAGACGGTTTCTTTATCAACTTTAAGACTTGCTTCAAATGATTATAAGGCCCAATTAAATGACCTTGAAAATCAAAAAAATCTGCTAGAAGGAAAATTAGAGTTTTTTACAAAATGTGAAGGCCTAAAACCTAAATATCATAATTTCAAGTTCCCTGAGAGCGATAGTGCTACGGATAGTAATGAACAATCAGGACTTGTTAAGCTTGAAGATTTTAAAGTTGATCTTGCCAGTGAAGAGCTTGAGGTTCAAAAATCACTAGGCTATTCAAATATTCAAATAGGGCCAATGGTTGAATATCAAACTCAAGGAAATGATGAGTTTGTTTCGGCTGGGGTTTCTATCTCTTTTGCGTTGCCACTTTTCCATACTAATGACGGAGGGAAATTAAAGGCACTCAATGGGCTACGAACGCAAAAGGTTCAATCATCAAACGCAAAAAATATGCTTTTGATTGAAAGAAAAAACCTTGTAAAAAAATACAATCGTTCTTTAAGAACATATCAAAATATGCCCACTCTAAAAGAGCTTGAGAAAAAACACACACAAGTAGAAAGCTTATTCGCTAGAGGGGTTGTTTCAATTCCAATGACAATTGAATCTCACAGACAACAAGTGGATTTTCTTAGATCAAGATTTGAAACAGAAAATGACCTACTATCAACGTACATAAAAATAAATTTAATAGATGGAGACTTAAAAGGTTTCGATAACTTAATAAGATGAGGAGTTTTTGTATGAAAAACATAGTTACTATTATTTTACTATCACTGACATTTTATTCTTGCAGCAAAGGTGGGGATGAAAGACTCAAAGAACAAGAAAGTATTCGTTCTCAAGAACAAATTAATGCTCAAAATGAAAATCAGCGTGAATGGGCCGAAAAAATGGAAAAAGATCTTAACCAAAGAAAACATTTCATAGAAGCAATTGAAGGTAGCTTCAGTGGAGAAGTTGCTGTTGGTGATATTGACTTTGACATTAAGGCCAGATTCACTTCAAGTATTCCTATTGCTTATTCAGATAGAATAAGAACTTTGGATGAAATTAATTACGATTTATCTAACTTAGCACTTAACATGAATATCAAACTTGAAAACCCAAGAGTTAGTAATAGTGCTGTTAGCTGTATTGTGGAGAACTATCGCCCTGACATAAATAAAGGAATTATCAATATTATTTCTGAGTCTTGTAAAAATATCTTTAAGCTGATGCTTGCAGACGATTTCACTGTTAGCGATTTTCAAACTCAAGAAAGAAGAGCAACGCAACTAGCTCAAAGTGTTAGAAATAACGAGATCGAGCAAATTGATATTTTGAGTGGACTATTTGAATCAAGTGTTAGCACTAACGAATATGAATTTAAGCTAAAGAGAGATTAATATGAAAAAACTAATATTATTATTCTTTATTTTCCTTAATCAAATTGTAGTGGCCCAAGATACAGTTATATCTTTAGATCAGGTTGCTCAGAAGGTTAAGGAAACGAATTATTCTGTTTTAGAAAATGCTCAAAGAGTATATCAGGCCAAAGAAACAATAAATTTTAGTAAAAGAAATTTACTACCTAGACTTAATTTTTGGAACATTTTGAAACTTCCCTTTGATTGGGCATCTGCTATAGATATTGTCCAAGATTTAGCTCCCTTTTTAGTTCCAAATAACTGGTTTAGGGTTTCTGAAAGTAAGCTTTTTTACTTAGCGCAAAAAGAGCAATATAGGGCATTATGGGCGAATGAAGTAATGACCTCTAAGCTTTTATATATCAATACACTACGAGATATTGATTTTTTGAGTTTATTAGAAAATCAAAGTCGTCAATTAAAAGAGCTTATTGATATTGTTGAGACAAGAGCTGTTTTTGGTGAAGTACCTCCCCAAGTTTTAAAATTTTTGAAAATTAGAAAACTGGAAGTACAAGAGGATATTCGATCCCTTGAAACTCTTGTATTTGAAGAGACTAAAGCTCTTACTTATTTAATGGGCCTACCTCAAGAAACAAAGCTTAGATTACAGAGTATTCAACTACCCAATGTGGAAGATTTGTCTGCAATATCTTTCGATACATTTATTTTTAGGGCCATAGATAACGCTCCTGAGATAAACCAGTACATATATGTCAAGGAAGCTCTTAAATATGTTAGAAAGGAAGCATACTTCTCATTCCTTGGCTCATCAACGACATCAAGAGGAATCTCTAGTGGTGTTTTCAACAATATTCCCATTCAGGATGGGCTTGGATTTGGTTTAGGTAGTTCTATACGAATTTCTAAGAGTGAAGGTCAGATTATTGATATTAACAAGCAAGCAACTACAGAAGTAATAAAGAAAAGTCTTTATGTCTTAGTTAATAATTTTAACTCTTATATTGAAAATATAGATAATCAAAACGAAAGATTTAAGCTCGCAGAAGAAAACTATGAAGTTGTTAAAACTCAGTTAATCCTCGGTATGAGTCTTGATCCTATAGAAATACTCGAAAGTATTCAGAACCTTTTTGATGCTTCAATTTCTCTTACAAACTACAAATATGAAGTAGTCAACACAGTGGAAAAAATTAAAAGAAGTATTTTTAATGAAGATTATTCAAAAAAAGAAGGAAAGCTTGAAACTCTCTTGGAAGGAGTAAATTAATGAAAAAGATATTATTAATGGCCAGTTTTGTGATTCTATCATCTTGTAGATATGATGGGACATTTTCTAGGGTTAAAAACCTTAAAGAAGGTAAAGAAAAAGTTGAGGCGATTGTTAATGATGAATTAACATCTGAGAATCAAGCTTTACTCAGAGACTATTTTGGGCAAATTAAGAATGTTATTTATGAAATAAAAAATAATTCTAAAATCCAAAAATATGTTCACAAGAAATTTAACAAATTTTTCAAAAACACTATTTGTAATGAAATTCTTCTGGATGAAGTTAGCTACCAAACAATTATGGAAAAGTGCCAAGTTAGTGGCTTTTATATTTGCTCAGAGGAAGTCCGTGAATACAAAGCATTACTAGCTGTGTCTAAAGAGATTCTTTCTGAGTCTGAATTTAGCAAGGTTATAGAAGAAGAAAAATGCAAAGAAAAATTAACGAATCTAGGAGTAATAAATGAATAAGAAGTTATTAATGGTATTGATTGTTTTGCTTACATTAAATTTTCAAGCCTTTGGAGATGAAAACTCTTCAACCCATCAAGATAATAATGAAGAGCATTCTGAAAATGATGGTCACAACCATAAAAAAAAGAAGTCTCACTCTGAAGATGAACATAAGAAAGAAGGTCACAAGCATGAAAGCGAAGATGAACATAAAGATGGAGATGAAGAGGAACATGGGCATGGTCATGGTGATGAAACATCACATAAAGAAGATGAGCATGGTCATGGGCATGGCGGTGGAGGAAAAGCAGTTGGAGAAGGAAAGGCCATCGTAGAGATAAGTGAAGAAAAAGGATTTAAGCTCTCCAAAGAAGCAATAAAAACGCTTGAACTAAAATTACTTAATGTTGATAGTGACGAATTTTTAATTGAAAAAACGACTCTAGTTACTTCAAAAAAGCTTAAAGGTGTTTACCGTTTTAGAGGTGGCTTTTTCAAACTTCTTCCTGTTGAGCTAAAAAAAGAAGTTGATGGGAAGTATCTTGTAAAAGTTAAAGGAGTTGATTTTGGAGATCAAATAGTAATTAACGGAGTTGGACTACTTCGAGTTGCTGATGTGTATTCAACAGATAAGGCAGAGTACTCTCACTCTCACTAGGATGTATAATAATGATAAATAAAATTATTGAGTTTTCAGTTGGTAATAGAATGTTTGTCTTTATGGCAACAATACTACTGCTGATATTTGGTTATCGCTCATTTCAAACATTATCAATTGATGCTGTCCCTGATATTACAAATACTCAGGTGCAAATCAATACTTCA
>CAJXHA010000006.1 GCA_913053615.1 uncultured Bacteriovoracaceae bacterium
AGAATTCTATGGACCAGGTCTAGATAATTTAACTCTTGCTGATAGAGCTACTATTGCAAATATGGCTCCTGAGTATGGTGCAACTTGTGGTTTCTTCACAGTTGATCAACAAACTCTTGATTACTTAAAATTCTCAGGCAGAACTGAAGAGCAATGTGCACTTGTTGAAGCTTATGCAAAAGAGCAAGGTTTTTGGAGAACTAAAGATACTAAGGATCCAGAATTTACTGACTCACTTCACTTAGATATGAATACTGTTGAAGCAAGTATTGCTGGTCCTAAAAGACCACAAGATAGAATCTCTCTAACAAATGCTGCGACTCAATTTAAAACTGATATGCAAAAAGTATTCAATGTTCAAGATAATGAATTAGAGAAAACTGTTGATGTAGAAGGTAGAGATCACACTCTTACTCACGGTGATGTTTGTATTGCTGCGATTACATCTTGTACGAATACTTCAAACCCATCTGTTTTAGTTGCAGCTGGATTAGTCGCAAGAAAAGCAGTTGCTAAAGGTTTAAAAGTTAAGCCATGGGTTAAGACATCATTAGCTCCAGGTTCACAAGTTGTTACTGACTATCTTGCAAAAGCTGATCTTCAAAAAGATTTAGATAAGCTTGGATTTAATATTGTAGGTTATGGTTGTACTACTTGTATTGGTAACTCAGGACCACTTGCTCCAGAACTTTCTAAAGCAATCGCTGATGGTAATCTTGTTTCAACTTCAGTTCTTTCAGGGAATAGAAACTTTGAAGGAAGAATTGGACCAGATATTAAAGCAAATTACTTAGCTTCACCACCACTTGTTGTGGCTTATGCCATTGCAGGAAACTTAAAAGTTGATCTTTATAAAGATCCGATTGGAAAAGACAGTGATGGAAATGAAGTTTATTTAAAAGATGTATGGCCTACTAACCAAGAAGTTGCAGATACAATCAAAGAATGTTTAACAGAAGAAATGTTTAAGTCACGTTATGCTGATGTATTTAAAGGTGATGAGAACTGGCAAAAAGTAGCTGTTACTGAATCTGAAACTTATAATTGGGATGGTAAATCAACTTATATCCAAAACCCTCCATACTTTGAGGGAATGAGTATGAGCCTAGATAAGAAAGAAGATATTATCGATGCTAAGCCATTACTAGTACTTGGTGATTCTACAACTACAGATCACATCTCTCCTGCAGGAAGTATCAAAGTTGACTCTCCAGCTGGTAGTTATTTAAAAAATAATGGTGTTGAAGTAAAAGACTTTAACTCTTATGGATCTCGTCGTGGTAACCACGAAGTAATGATGAGAGGAACTTTTGCCAATATTCGTATCAAGAATGAAATGCTTGATGGAGTTGAGGGTGGATACTCTAAGTATAACGGTGAGCAAATGGCAGTATACGATGCGGCCATGAAGCATAAAGCTGATAATTCTCAATTAGTTGTTATTGGTGGAAAAGAATACGGAACAGGTTCTTCAAGAGACTGGGCTGCAAAGGGTACTATTCTTTTAGGTGTTAAAGCAGTTATCGTTGAGTCTTACGAGAGAATCCATAGATCAAACTTAATTGGTATGGGTGTTCTTCCATTACAATTTGATGGAACAGATAGAAAAGCACTTGGTATCGATGGGACAGAAACTTTCACAATCACAGGTATTAATTCATTAAAACCAAAACAAGCAATTGAGGTTAAAATGAAGCGTGCTAATGGTGAAGAAGTTAGCTTTAAAACTGTTTCACGCATTGATACAGGTGATGAGTTAGAGTACTTTAATAATGGAGGTATTCTTCATAAAGTACTAAGAGATTTAGCTAAATAAGTTTAATACATAGGGGAGTGAAAGCTCCCCTTATATAAAGAGAAGATTATGAGTGTGGATACAAAAGAGTATTTAAAATACAAGGGTCAATTTCCTAAAAATGGTGCTGTCTTTGCGGCCATGCTAATCGATCTTCTTTCTTTTAATTTTATTATGGCAATTGTTCTTAAGTTTTATGGAATGATTGCAGCTCAAATCTTTGATCGCTACACAACGGGACGAATCGGATTTGTTATCTATGTATTAAGTCTACTTCTCATTCCAATCCTTAGTGCTAAAGCACAAACACTTGGTCAGAGAATAACTAAAATTAAAATCCAATCGGTTAGCGGTGAAAGTCTTCCTATCGGTAAGGCCATTTTACGTTGGATTTATTCTATCTTTAGTCCAGTGGGCTATAGTCAGAAGCCAGTTCCTTGGTATGACTTTAAAACAGGTGCAGTTTTAATAAAAAAATAATGCATTTTTTATCTCTATGCTTACTTTTCCTCTTTCTTGCTTGTTCCCAACATAAGCATATTGAAGTGCAAATAAAAAAAGATATTCGTATTGCCTGTCTTATAGGGGACAGTGGTAATGGATTAGATGCCAGTGGTGATGTCATCACTGAGATGAATAAGCACCAATGTGATATCGTCTTTATAATAGGTGATGTTATTTATAATCGTGGCATTGATGGGCTTAAAGATCCTGAGTTATTTGAAAAGCTTATTATCCCATTTAAAGATACAATTATTGATACTCCTATATTTATTTTATTAGGTAATCATGATTATAAGGGCAATACCAAAGCATGGCTTAATATCAAACAAGTAAATCAGAATTTAAACTTTCCCCATTATTATTATATCGTTCGTGATCGATCTAATTGTTTTATTGCTATGGATACCAATGCAAACTATTTAGAGCAATTAGATTGGAAGTCTGATATTGAAAACTTAAAGTGTAAAAATAAAATATACTTGGCCCATCATCCAATAATAAGTTCAGGTCAGCATGGAGATGCTTATTTCATAAATAGGTATTTTATCAATTCAATGATCCCTAAAAACTCTCTTTATATAGCTGGACATGAACATCACCTAAGCGATGAGGGTAGTTTTGGTGAAGGCAGAATTCAGCTTATAAGTGGTGCGGGCTCTAAGCTTAGAGAACTTGCAGAAAAACCTCAGAAGTGGGGAGAGTCGACTAAGGGATTTTTAAAACTTGTCTTGAGTGAAGATAGAGTTGATTACTTATTTATTGGAATGGTAAATAAAGAATTTAAAACTCTTTATCAAAGTAGTTTTTTAAATAAGTAGAGATTATATAAAATCCCTACTTATTTAGACAATATCTTAAGAATTATTAGCTAAGTAATCATTTATCATATTGTTTATAAGCTTAACCTCGCTAAACTCTGCATTACCATATTTTGCAATTAATAGACCGATGTTATTCCCATTTGTTTCAGTATTTCTTACTTTCAAAGAGGTTGTCACTGATTCATTCACAACCTTTATACCTGTTTGCATATTTTCTGCTAATACATTTCTAATCCTAACATCAGCTACATCATAAGCATGTATTCCTTCATAGCCATTTGCAAGCTTAGCACCATCAACAACTAATTTAGCAGATGAGTAGACATAAATTAAACTCCCAGCAATTTGAGCATTACTTAAATCTAAATCTTTTATTCTAATCAGTTCATCAGATTTTAAAAGCAGGCCATTGCTGCTTCCATCAAAAATATTATTTTGTTTTTCAACTAATCTAATTCTTTTGCTTGTAATATTTAAAGCAAAACTTTTAGAATTAGAAAAATCATTATTCACAAATCTTGGAACATAGTCACAGTTTGGGGCATTAACTCTAACTGCATACTCATTATTTCGAACATGACTATTAGATACTCTTAAACGATCACAAGCATAACTATCTTCAGTGTAATAATCGACACCAATATATGCACCATCTATATTACTATTATTCACAACGAGTTTTTGAACATTATAGCCCATAACTCCAATATTATTTTCAGAGCCAATAATATTAGTTCTTCTCACTCTAATATCACCACCCTCAGCATAAATAACAGCAGATGTATTTGGAGCGATAATAGAAAAGTCATTACCTTGAAGTATTCCATTTTCTTTTATAATTAGTGCTGCATAACCAGTATATTCACTACAATCTAAATCTTCAGTTAACCTCACTTTTGTTGTAATTGTGTCTCCACAATTTAGTGCGTAAACATTTGATAAACTTAGAACAAATAACAAAAATACTTTAAGCATTTTAACTCTCCCTTAATATTAATTTACCAAATACCAAGCAAGTCATTTGCCAATGCAATAAACACTAAATAGTTAAAAAAACATAGAGAAAATTGGTCTAAATTGAATAGATTTTGAAATTGACTATTTTATTTACACTAAGGTAACTTTTACAAAACTCAATCAGCTCTTCCTAGCTCTTTGATAAAATGACCTTATGAAAAACCTTATCCTATGTACTTTATTTTTTAGTTTTAGTATAAATGCTGCCTCAAAGGCACAGAAACTACATGAGTTCTTTAATATTGAGCTTGAAAGCACTGAAGAAGTAAATCGAACCTATCAACTAGTTAATGGGGATATCGGCTGCTTTGAGAGATTAGAGCTTTATGTGGGAGCACCCCAATACTATAAAAGAGATGAGACTCGTCGTTACTTTAGCCTCACTGGTGATCGTGATGAGATTTATATGATTAATAAGACTCAGAATATCTTTAAGGCGAGTACTGATAATCTGGATTATAGAGATGAGGATACTTATTCTGGCAGCTCTTTACGCTTTAGAAAAACTAGGTATTTAAAAATTGGAAAGAAGAAGCTTGAATATTCATTAAGAAGTGAAAGAGTAAGTGGCTATGTTGTCCTTGATGTTAAGCCAATGGATTACATCAAAATTAAATTAAAAAAAGACGGTGAAATGTATAATTTAGAATATCGATATGATTACCTCTCTAATAAAAAGTACATTACTTTTGAGTGTAATTATGAAGAAACCCTTCAGAACACCCCTTAAGCAACTGAAAATACATACTTAAGTGACTCTTAAGCTATAGTAATTGCGAAGAACGCCCGAATAACCTAGGAAGGGAGTTATTATGCAATTATTCTTTAGCAGTTTATTGCTAGGGCTTAGTATCACTCAATTTGCAATGGCGGATTCGTTTAGTGATCTATGTGCTCGTACAAGTGAAAGAGATGCCTGCGAAACTCTCGTTGTTAGTTTAATGACTAATGGTGATTATAGGCCACAAGCAGGCACTTGTGATTTCTATCCAAATGCAATTGTTAATTGTAATCCTGATGAAGAATACGAAATAAAAAAAGAAGTAATCTATACCTCATCTGCAGGTGCACAAATCATTTTGTGCGATATGAAGTGTAGAGAAAAAGTTCCTCGAGATATTCCAGCGGTGTGTGAATCACAGAGATTTACTAATGTACTAAATTATTATGATGCCAATAAAGAGCGCTACTCACGTATCGAAGATACTATAGAAGATATTATTCAAAATGAAATCTGTGGGCCTAATATGCAAATGCGCTATCAAGATATTAATGGAGAATGCTCTAAAGAATGTACTGAGATTGCTGATGGTGGTGCCACAACTGACAGAGTGGATAGAACCAATAGAAATGAAAGTAATGATGACGATGATGAAGATTTAGCACAAGGACTCTGTGAAACTCCTGTGCCTAGTGCAAGTGAATTAGAAACATACTTTAGCTCACTAGCAGATAATCCTAATAATACTGAAGACTATCAAAGACAAGTTCGTGCTTGTGCAGAGTTAAGTTCAGCTAATTTTTCTTTATACCGAGATCCAGATGCATGTGAAATTCTAAAGTGTAATCCACCTGACGAGCAATTTCCATACTGCCAAAATATAATCATTCCCATTGCTCCATGTAATGATGAAACTGAGAACACTGTTATTCAATTAGTAGAAAATTCCAATGGAACTTGTGAAATGGTTTGCTTGCCAAAAACACCTCGTATAAGACGACAATTACCAGCAATGTGTAATTGGGTCGATGCTAGTGAAAATGGAATCACTTACTCAAGAATTACTGAGCCAGCGACTGCTAATAATTGTGAAGACGGTGAAACTTGTATTGGTATCGTTACTTGTCCGAGCACAAGTAATCCTCATAAGTGTAAAGATAATCCAAATAAAGTCTTTAAAGATATTTACTATATTATAGACCCTTGTGAAATTCATCCAGAAGCACAAACTTGTATGAGTTGTGCAGATATTACAAATAGTGATCAATGTAATGCCCATGAGACGCCTTATGACCGCAATGCATGTCAATGGGATGAAAGCTCATCGCCAAGTACAGGTGTTGATGATGGCTACTATACCGTTGAATGTAAGAAGGATCCTGCCAATCCAAACTCTCCATGTCCTGTGAATGCAGAAAACTGTGTCATCATTAAGGAGGGTTTATAAATGAAACTAAGTAATCTAAGAACTCTCTCTATTATACTAATTACTTTATTAATGAGTCAGCTAGCTCTTGCAGATGTAATAAAGCTTCCACCAAGACTTGGTAAAATTATCATTAAAGATAAGAATACTTATAAAGTGAAAGATATAAAGAGCCAAAAAGAATATATTATTAAGGAAAAAGATATCATTACTAAGAAAATAGATATCACCAAGCCAATTCTTTTTAAATTACCATATCGCTTATTGCAACCAAAAGAGCATTATCGTTTTAGTTCTAAGCAATATAAGTTATTGGTAAAAAAACATAAGCAGCGAGTCCTAAATATACTAACGAGCTTTATGAGTAAGGCGCAAGAAGTTAATCAACCTAATTATCTTCCTATGGATAAGTATTCTTTTTTAAATGCTTTTATTAAAAAGGCCTATGCCAGTGGAGATATGGATGGTATTTGTTTCTTTGGTGGTTGGCCATCAGCTAAGGCCATGAATGGTAAGTGTAACTCTCCTTGGAGAAGTACCACTAAAACTCAATTAAACGGAACAGCATTTCGTGAAATGCAACAATATGATTCTTCTCAATTTTGTAATAGTAGTGATCATGTTAGGTGTAATCCGATGCTCTTTGGTGAAGTGGCCACACCTCAAGACTATAGTGCTATCGAATCCAATCAAAGTGATGTCATGATTAAAGATAGCGGAGCACTTTGTGTTAAGAAAACGGATAGTGATAATAAGAAGTTTGTAAACCTTACTCAAAAATGTAAGGAATTATCCAGTGCCTTAAACTTAGAAGTAAATATAAATGCTAGTCAATTACAAACATATATTGATGGTGCATTAAATTACTGCCAAGTTTCAGAGATTTCATTAACAGCATCTATACCAGATCAATTAAAGGATCCTTGTGAGCCCCTTATTCAGCAATTATATGCTTTGAAAAATGATATTCTATCTCCAACAGATGAAGAGCAAGATCGTGAAAATGATGATGAAGATGACGACGATGATGATGTTAGAGATGAAGAAGATGATAGAGATGATACAGGTAATAATGATAACGATAATAATGGTGTGCCAGATAAAATATGTATTTATGAACAAGCAAATCTCATCAATGATATTGCTCCAGGTGAATGGGATTGGCAAAATGGGCCTTTAAAAATATGTGATAATGGACAATGTTATATTGAGGCCACTTGTTATTATGAAAAGTATGATCCAACAGAGGAAGAAATAGTCGTTGTCAATTCACTTCCAACACTTGGAAATAGTGAAGTTATAACAAATGATGAAAGGGTTGAGTATGAGGCCTTTCCAACATTACTTAAATGTCCATGTCCAGAGAGTGTAACGGAAGAAAGAGAAGATATAAGAGATGCAAATTATAGTCGCTATTTTGGAAATCATACCAGTGCACGCATTCCAAATAGTTCTATTAATCAAGACTATATTGATCGTTGTATAGAGATGACAAGTTTTGAGTCAGAAAGACAAAGTTCAGAAGAAGGCTCAAATTATCGTATTAATACTGGTGGAGTGATTGAGAACTAAATAAGTAAGTAATAAAAAAATAGGGGAGTTAAGCTCCCCTTTTTTTATTTAATTTTTATAACTTTGGTATCTGCGATATTATCATGCCATGCTCGATTACCAAAAAGAACAACAATAAAGCCTATCCCTAAAAATATCCCTGAGATTAGTTTTCCAATTGGTTCACGTATCATCACAGTACCCACACTTAATGCTTCAGTATTATCTTGATATACCACCTTAATTTTCATGGCCTTCTTACCAAGGGTTTGTCCATCACGGGTCAGAAATATGATTTGATACAAGGTTGGTAATGTAAAACTGACAAGAACTAATAAAGCATTTAAAATGACCACATTAGGCATTGTTTGCATCGCCAATACTATAAGGGAGCTAATGACCTTGGTAGCGAATGCAACGATAAAACCATCAATTAAAACAGCAATAAATCTTTCAAAAAACTTGGCCTCTGGATAATGTGAAAAATCATCTTCACTTGAATGATAGATTTTTACCTCATCTGGCTCTTGGATTTCATCCATTTCAAACTCCTGCATCTACGTGATCTTTTATAATTTGATCAAAACGTTTATTTTTAGAATATTTTAACACATATATACTGGCATCTAAACTAAGTGAGAAATGTTCAAAAATTGAATCAAGTGTTCTTTCAAAATTAGGCAATTGACGATGATTTTTATAATTAGTGAATATTACACCAATTGTTCTCACACTAGTTTTAAAATCTTTTTGATGAATTGTATGATCAATAATATTGACGAGATCCTTATAGCGAAACTCATCAAGAATTGCCTGAAAGCTAATTATATCGGGCATATTATTTAAGATTTGAGCAAGCTTTGAGACACCATCTCTTTGATAAATATTTTTAAGATGCAAGGGTAATTGAGACTCAAGAAAATCACTTTTTTCTAATAAAATGGACTTATCATGAGTAGCTTCTTCAAAGATTTCATTAAATATATAATTGCGCAAATTTTCATTATAAGGATTAATTTCCAAGAGATTGCGGGTACGAATAAGTTTTATATTTAATGATTCACAATTTTTAATTTCTTTTATCTTATCTAGTTCAAGTGGATAGAGAAGATTTTCTGCTAGGGGAGCTGTTCTTTTTAAATAAAGAGCAATCAATACCCCTATTATCAATCCATAAATATGTGCACCATGGGCCACATTAGTCTTTGAGAACATATTGATAAATTCTAATAAGAAAAAGAAAATAAAGAACCAATACTTGACTGGGACGCTTATGGTTTTAGAAACAAGGTAAAAAACTAAAACCTTAAACTTAAAGCGAATAAAAAAGATATAAAATGCACCCATAATTCCAAAGACATTCGCCGATGCACCCATAAGCGGAATATTTGCTTCGATATTAATAAGTGTGTAAAGCCCAAGTCCGACAAAGCCACTGAGTAAATATAGGCCTATATAATGAACAGCTTTCATGCGAAACTCAACATAAATCCCAAACACAATAAGCATAAACATATTCCCAAGGATATGCGCCAAATTAGCATGTCTGAACATCGCTAAAAAAATTGATTTTAAATTAATATTCTTATCAGTTAAAAGATCATATCTAGCTGCACGAGTTGCGGACAAATCTTGTAATTCCTCATAGAAAACCAAGAAATCTGTGTATGAGTCTAGGACTTTAAAATCATCCTGATAAATATCCTTATTTATTTCATCTCGCGTATCATCAATTAAGGCCACAGCATCTAATAAAGATGGATCCATTAGGTATTTGGTATTTATATTTTCTAAATTTGAGTTTTTCTTATGCCCAACAGACAGGATAAGTTTTACGTTTTCACAGATATTTGTGCCATAATTTTGAGAATAACAATACTCAGTATAAAAGCGTGCTCGGGTATTTAAATAAGCATCATTTTCTTGAAAGGACTGGATAATAAGTCCATCATTTCGATAATTAGCATGAAAGATATAGGTATAAATATTAAGAACTACCAAGATAATAGTTATGATTGGTAAGCGTGGAAACTTTAAAAGTAATCCAAGTGGTAAGAGCATTAAAATCCTTTTTTATATAATAACACTAAAATAGGAATAATGAGCTAAGTTGTTATTATTCGGTGTGTTGAAACCCCAAAATGCACGATAATGTTTCTTAATGATTTATTCGATAATGCATAATATAGGACGCCATTTCGGCGATTGCCAATTTATCTTTGCTGTCAAACTTGTAAACGATTGAGGGAAAATTGAGCAAAAAAAAAGGGCTAGATACGGTAAGTGTCTAGCCCTTTGACAAAAATTCCACTGGAAAGACCAGAGAATCTTAGAATCACGAACTTTGAATCTCGCATTTTTCCAGTGGAATATCAAGTCATTTTGCTTATTTTTTATGGTTTTTCCATGGAAAGTCCAACGGCTTTTCTAGGGTTTTCCAGAAAATCAAGGGGGATGAGTGAGTGACGCAGGTTTTCAGAATGATGTTAGAAATCAATCTCTAGGTTCATGGACAGCATTTCCAAACGACTTAATTAAATTATTGCAGTACAAAAAAATCACGCATATTGAATTTTGCACTTTGCATTACATTTTTTGCACGTTGTATCGAAAGAATAAATACTCCGGAAATTTCTCACTTCGCCACTTGGAAGAAAAGGTAAGTGTAAATCGAAAGACTGTTATTAAATCAATTCGTAAGTTTGAGTCCCTAGGATTCATTTTCCGACACTTTGACCATAGTTTCTATGGCGAAACATACACTTTAAGCCTAAAGCATCTAGGGCTAATTTTGGACGAATTAGAGGGTGGTGTATCCAGTACACCACTTTCGGAACGAAATACACCACTTTCGGAACGAAATACACCACTTTCGGAATCAAATACACCACTTTCGGAACGAAATACACCAAACAATAGATTTATATATAATAATATATATTCTCTCTATAATAAGAAATTATTGGCAGGGTGCGAAAGTTTGGAAGTTGAATTCCAACGTCTAATCGACGTCGGGTTCTCTGTCGAGAACTTAATGTCATTTTTAGAGCTTCACTCTAAAAATGGTTACTTTGACTTTGAATCAATTCAGAGTTTTTACGCAGTCGTTACCAAGTACGGAAAAAAGAATCTCGAACAAATTGAAAAGGCTATGACGGCGAAACGACTTCGCCGTATAGATGAAAATAAGAAAGTCCAAGCCCATATCGAAAATATCAGAAATGGCAAAGTCAAATCAAATACAAAGATCATTAAACGTAGTGACGGAAAACCGTCATTCAAACTTAACACATAAAAAGGGAGATTTTATGAGCTTAGAATCACGAAAGAAAAGCCTTAATTCACAACTTGCACGACAAAAACTAAAGCAAGAACAAGCATTAAGGTCAATTGAGAGAATCGAAAGTCAATTAAGAGAGATTCAATTAATTGAAGAAAACAGAGAACTGGAAAGTTTGTCAGACATGACTAGAAAAAAGGTAACGAAAAAGAAATTCCAAAAACCTGAAATAGTTGAGGAAGTTCAGAGTGAAAAAGAAGAATCGGAAAAGGGCGGCTTAGAAAAAAAAGAGTCGAGAAGTGGGGTTATATCTAAAGTCGGAAGTTATCTTTTTGAAGAAAGCGAGGATGAATTATGATTTTCAAATTTGAAAATAAAATAGAAAAAGCGAAGTTTAATTATGTAATGGCAATCATGCATATTAATGAATTAGTGAGGTCAAAAGAATTTTGGAAAAATATTCCAAACGATAAAAAATTTACTTACACACTTCACTCAACTGATAGATTAAAAAATCTAATGTCTAGCTATATGAGAAATGCAGAGATTGAGATTACTTTTTATAGATCAAGTTGGTTTTTTAGGGGCGTTGTTTCAAATGTAAAAAATAATAAACCAAATACAATTAATATTAATACTAGGCATAGAAATTTTACTCGCACAAGTGGTGAGTCTATAATTATGGACATAGCAGATAAGATAAATACTATTTGTCATGAATGTGTTCACATCGCAGATAATTTAAATGGAAATATGAGTTTTGGTCATGGTGATAATAATCCGGTAGGGAAAGAAGACTCCTTTCCATACTGGTTTGGAAATTATGCCAGAGATTATTTTATTTATTATTACAACGATAGTGTTCAAGAAGAAATGCTTAAAAGGATAAATTATGTTCAATAATAATGAGGAAAAGACTTCAAATAAACACTTGAGAGATATCGAAAAAGATTTACTAAAAGAAACTGCTCAAACCATTAACGAGCAAAATGCAAACAACAATAATCAAGGTGGTAATAGTGAGAATATTAACTCGGATACGAAAATCAATTATTCGGTTCAAATACCTAAAATTTTCCCAAGAACTATCTTGGGTCTTAGCAATTATGCTATCTACGAAAAGCGGATACAGCTATTACCTAAAGACAATCAGGACAAAGCTAGAGAAGTTATAAAACCAACTGATAAGCAAATTGACTTGCTTGGTGAGTTGTTAACTTTTTTTAGTGATAGATACGGCGTGAGCGTTGTTGAATCGCCTTGGTTTGGCCCATGTTTATTGGCCGGAGAAATTGCAAAGATTGAGTTTGTAAAGTTTCAAGCTTTTAAGCACATCGAGGAAATTTCAAAGGATGGTGACAAATGAAAGTTTTAAAAACACAACTAAAAAGAATTTTTGTTAAAAAGATTGTTAATGCTTCGAGAGTTGAAGTTTCGACTGAGCTAAAAAAATTGAGAGAAGCAAAAGGAATAACAGTTACTACAAAAAATGAACTTTTAGAAATTGCAATCAGACAAATAAAGGGGGCGTAATGGCGGTTCATACAGTCTATGGAATGACTCAATCAGGTAAGTCTTACTTTGTAAAAAAACAAATGATGCCTAATCAAGAGAGAACAATCGTGTACGACGTTGCACGTTGTTTTGATGGTGGTGATTATATTACTTTGAAAAATCAAAATGATGTTTTGAAGGTTTTTAGAAAATACTCTAAGAAAAAAAGATATAAAATTATTCTTAGACCAGATAGAAACGACGATTATGTTTTTACTTGTGATCTTTTAATTTCTTTGGCGTGTGCTTTAGGAAGGGCTTGCAGTCCAGAATATAACGCAGATAAAAGAGTATGGTTAGTTATAGATGAAGCTGATCAAGTTTGTTCTAGTCATTATCAGTCAAAACAATTAAAGCATCTAGTAAATAAGGGACGTCATGATAATGTTGATTCAATTTTTATTGCAAGAATTCCCCAAAGGCTTCATACGGATATCAGGGCTAATACTAGTCGAATAGTTTCATTCAAAATATCTAATTCTACAATTAAGGATTTTGTAGATAATTTTGGTAGAGATTACGCAAAATCAATTCAAGAACTCGGAAAGTATGAACGCTTAGAGTGGGACGATACGGGAACTATTACAGTCTATAGTTCTGACAATAGAATTTTAAAAACGGGGAGTAAGCGTGATAAAAATTAAAGGTTTTAAAAATTATATGTTTTGCCCAAAAAAAATTAAAGTTTTTTCCATTAGGGAAAATAAATTGCATGAAATAAAACCAATAAGAAATCGTGGCGGAGTTGTTAAATATGCACTTTATAAAAATGGAATTAAAAACATAATTTCGCTTTTTGATGTTCTTAAAATTATTCTTGAGACAAAGGAAAGTATTAAATAGTTACAAAATTGAGATTTACAAAGCATAAGCCCTTAGAATTAAGGGCTTTTTTTTTGTGTTTTGCGTACAAATTTGCACCAACTTTGAAATATAAAAAAGTCTCTTTGAAAAATAAACTTTTAGTGTGTGTTGTATTTCTCACTAGGGTTCAATTCTCTGTCTTAGCCGGTCTTAAAAAGCCGGCGTCCTTTTGAGAGCAAAAAAAAAGGTAAAAATTATGAAAGGTTTATTTTCAAAAAGAAATCTAATTCAAACTGCGATGACTATTGGGGTTATCATTTTGATTAGAAAGAGTCCATTAGCAAAGTATATTCAAGTTTAATAAGGGGGATAATGTGGAAAATCAAAAACAGCCAGCAAATATTGTCCTCTCTCAAAGATCAAGAAAGTTACCGTCTAAAAAATATTCGGCGGGTGATACTTTAGAGTTTGATATTCCTTCGGGAGAAGTTATTAAAGAAATCGTTGTTTCTATGCATGGAAAAGTTACTCCAAGTTATTCGGCGGGTAATTTCGTATTTCATAAGTACGGTGTTATGGATGCGTTAGTAAGAGCGTTGAATGTGAATGACGGTTCTAAAGTTTTAAAAGGCTTTCAAGGCGTTGACGTTTTAAGAAGACAAGCACGTTATTTAAGTGGTTCTGCGTGTCCTACATTTTATAAAAAGAATAGCTCAACTTTAGGTACAAGCCCAAGTGTTGGTTTTGTAGATGAAGCTGGTGCGTTCGGTGCGAATTCAGGTAATGATATTGCATTTAGTGAAACTGTAAGTATCCCTTTTGAAAATAAGTTATCTAACCAATGGTCTAGAACGCTTTTAAATACTAAGGGTAAAAATAATGTAAAAGTTGAAATGGTTCTTAATGAATTATCAAAATTAGTTGATGCTAGTGATGGTACGACTGTAGTTACTGGTGTGACTTCTGATATTACGATTGAAGTTCAATTAATTACTATTCCAGCTAAAAGAGAAATGCCAGTATTTGAAAACTGGAGACAAAGTCACCAAACTTTTAATATTTTTGGTCAGCAATCTGAACAACCTTATAAACTTACTAAAGGTGCAAGGGTACAAGGTTTTTGGATAACTGCTTATATGGGTTCGGCAAATAGAAGACTTTCTCTTGACGAAGCTAAAGAGCTAGTAATTGAAGTGCGTTTAAATGGTACTGAATTAGTTAAAAAGTTTTCTCTTTATAATTTAATGATGGAAAATTTATCGAAGTCTCAAATTTCGGAAGTTCAAGACGGTTCGGCGTATTGTAATTTTCTTGATAACTCGATGTTTGAAACAGCTTTAAATACTTCAAATCAAGCGGGTGTGCTTGAGTATGATGCAATCATCACGACACCTTCTTCATGGAGTTATAGTAGTCCAGTTCAATTAACTTTTGAACAGGATGATATCGAACTTAAAAATTAATAACCTCGTTTCATGGTGACATGAACTTAATTGAGTGTTGAGGGCTTGTGAGAGTTAATATTAACAATCACAGGCCTTTTTTTATTGGAGTTAAACTTAATGGGTTTATTTGATGATTTAAAAAAGAAAGCTGAGGAAACTTTTAACGAAGCTAAGAAAAGCGTTAATAATGTTGTTCGTGAAGTTGGAAAAGGTACTCAGAAAATTGGCTCAATTCCTTTAAATGCAGTTAAGGAAGTTGAGAGAAGTTATAATAGAAATCAGGCGGGAATAAATGCGACTGCGGGGCTAGCGGCTAGGGGTGCGGCGGCTTATTTTACAGGCGGTGCAAGTGAGGCGTTGGGTGCTGGTGATTTACTTACTAAGCAGTTTGGCGGTGCTGAAGATACGGCGGCACTTGGCGATCTAGTTGGATTAGCGTCAGGCGGTCAAACGGCTTTAGCGGCTAAATTGTTCCAAGCTAGTCAGGCACAACCACAAAATTATGTAATGGATTCACAGGGGGGATATGTGGAAGGTAATTGGTATGATGATTTTTTAGACATAGGGAAAGATTATGTGAGGCAACAGGCATTAGGGGGTGGAAAGGATAGAAAAGTTTCTTTGCCAAGTGCTACGCCACAACCGGCAGTAATAACTGTACCAGCACCACAGCAAGAAGACAATACGACAAAGTATATTATTGCAGGTGTCGCTGGTCTTGCTTTAGTTGGTATTGCTTTTGCGTATAAGAGGTAACTAAATGGAAAAATATAGAGAACAACAAAAATATTTAAATGATTCTCTAAGGGAAAATACATTAGGGAAAGAAAAGGTTTTCACTCGTAAGAGATTTAAGCTTGATCAAAAACTAACCATTAATGATGAGTATACAAAAAATGTTTTTAGGCAACCATTTAGAGGTTTTTGGGTTGTGGCTTCAAGCGATAAAGACTTTGAAGCAAAAATGCTTCCAAATATTAATAATCAAAATGGTGACTTGTTAGACTTAAGGTATAACTTAACATTAGATATGGGCGAGTATGTAGACGGTTGTAAACTTGAGTTTGAAGCCCAAGCAGGGAAGTGGATAGAAATATTATTTTTTCATAAGGGCTTTGCTCAACTTGGTTTAACTGAGCTTGATAATTTAAAACTTGCTAAAGAAACTCTAAGAGTTCCAAGTATTGAAGCAATTACTACTTCTAAAGTTGAGATTGCTACAATCAGTGAAGAAAATTCAAGAGTTACTATTATTAATGTTGGTAGCAATATTGTTTATATTGGTAATGAAACTGTAATAGATGATGCAGATTATTTAAATCTATGTGACGTTATTCCTAGTGGTGAAGAGTTTGTTTATGAGGGTTCAAAAGAGATTTTCTCAAAAACTTTTATGGGTTCTACTTCAATTAAAGTTATAAAGGAAAAATAATAATGAAAAATTATATTAACGCAGAAAACTTAAATAATGTTTTAGATACAGGTACTCTCTATGAAACTGCTGAGTTTATAAAGTCAAATAGTTTTTTAAATATTGGTGAGGCTTATAATTTAACAGGTACGCCAAGGCCAATGATTTTAAACGAAGCTGATTTTGAAAATGGAAACATACTTGGTGACAATTTTTTTAATCGAGTACTTCTTGGCTTTGTTCCTTCTTTTGATGACCAAGGCTTTAGCATGGTTCAATTTTTTGACTTAGATGCTGATTTAGGTGCAGGGGAAAAAGGCCATATAAGAAAAGTATTTTTGCCTAAGAAATTTAAAGTGACTTTTAGTGGAAATATCCAAGGTGATACTGAGGTATCAGAGTCATGTGCAGTGGTCGCAACAACTGTTACAAGAGAAAATGCCGGAAGTTTTACGGTTCAGACTGAAAAACCTTTTGCCAAATACAATCTTGATTTTTCGGCTAGTGGAATAAGTACTGGTGTTAAGGAATTTTCTCATACATGGGAATTTGACTTAAATAATGTTGTTGATACGGCGAATATAATTGAGTTTGGAATAGCAACTAATATTCCAACCGTTGCCAATTTTTCAAATAACACAGTCGAATTAAAAAATATAAAATGCACTATTGTTGGGATTTAGTATGTACGAAAAAGCGAATCGTTATTTAAAATTTTATTATGACAATGCAAAAAGTAAACTTCCCTTTTCAAGTTATGACGAGTTTGTTCAGCATTACAGAGTTGATAAATTTTTACTTGAAAATTATGGTGAAAAAGTTGTTCATGATGATTTTTTAAAATTCTTTGATAAGGCTTTGGAGTATTCATCAGATAATGATGCAAAACAAGCTATGTTATCGCTTGCTAAAAATACTCAAAATGGAAAGACACCAAGTTCACAAAGTTTCTATGATTCTCTAAGTGGTCAAGTTGAAAGCTTTAGTTTTGAAGATGGCTTAGAAGTTATTAAGGAAACTGGAAAGGACTTGGGGAAAGTTGCTGTCGCTGGTGCTGGTTTGTTTCTTTTAAAAGTCGGTGCGACTGCATTGGTTGGATACTACTTAAAGAAATACTTAGATAAATGAAATATTTAATTTTTGGAATTATTTTAATGACTGTTATTGGTAAGAAAATTTATGACGTATCAAATGCCATTAATGATGAATTTGATCTTTATTTTCAGAGATCCGGTGAGAGAAATAATATAGATCCAAACTTAATAAAAGCTCTTGGCCTTAATGAATCATGGCTAGGAAAATATAAAAATGAAGTTGTAGTTAATGGCGAGGCGACAAGCGGTATAATGCATTTAGAATTACCCACTGCGAGAGACTACGTTTCCAATATTAGTCGTGATGATCTTTTAAAACCAGAAAATGAAATTGAAATAGCAACCAAGCACTTTAAGTGGTTACTTGGACAAACTAATAATAATCTTGACCATGCAGTTAGGGCTTATAATGGCGGAATTGGTAGATTAAGGGAATATCTAAGGGGCGAAGCACCGGATATATGGGTTAAAAATACAAATGAGTACTTAGAGCGTTTTAAAAGGAATTTAGAGCGTTTGAGTTAAAACATATAATTATGTGTGGACTAGTCTCTAAAAAAGCTTCCTGAGCTAAATATGAGGCTAGTTTTTTCTTTATAAACTTTAAAACCGAGGGGTTAAGAATGGAATGGATTATTGAAAAGATTTTAAGTCGAGTATCTTTAAAAAAACTTGCTAAATCAGCTTATGCAGTTATTAGAAAAAAGCTTCAAAAAATGGTTGATGCCACTGATACAACTTTTGATAATGAAGCTTTAGAAGTTGTTGACGCTGTCGTTGATGCATTAATTGGCGAAATCAAAGAAGCATAATGAATTTTGCACCTGTAGATTTATTCAGCATTTTAATGCAGTTTATATCTGTAGGTGCATTACTTAAAATTTCTTTTAATACTGGAAAGGTGAGCGAGCGACTTTCCTCAATGGAAGGTGTTAAGAGAGATCACGAAATCAGATTAAGAGAAGTTGAAGACCTTGAGATCAGACTCGTAACAGTCGAAAAAAATAAAGCTGATATCGCCAGTATTGCTAAGATTGAAGCAAGAGTCCAGTTAATTGAAAAAGGCCTTAATTTCTAGCCTATTCTTTACATTTAAAATAAGTAACATCATTGGCACTTCCAAAGTCTATTTCAGTTTCAGTCGATAAAATCTTATAACCATTTGGGCAAGTTTTTTCTATTTTTTCTTCACATGAAAATGAAAGCTTATTACACTTTGCTTTGTAAGTATCATTCCCAATATTTTTAATACTTGAGCAAGAAGTCAATATAAATGAAATGGCTAGTATCCAGTATTTTGATTGCATTTTTACACCTCACATTAATTGTTTGATTATTCATCGGCGAATAATTGGAAAGTCTTGATTTTTGGAGTAATATTAGCTTGAAAACTTAATGGATTCTAAAAAAATTGACTTTTTTTATGGAAAATCCTATGGTTTTTTTACAAGTTTGCAGTAAAGGTTTGTCAAAACACTTTACAATGTACTAAAGATTAATGAAGAAACTGTCGATAAAATGTAAATGCACGATAATGTTTCTTATGCTGTATAGAATAAGTCAGGTATTATAAAAAAGATTTCCTCTTCAAAAAGAAGAGGTTTTTTTTGTTACAAAACGGTGAGAAAAGTAAAGAAAGTCTTAATTTTTTAGAAGATTATAGTCAATTCAACAAAAGAAATTCTGGTTTTATTCAGGTTAATACTTCAATTTTTTATTTACATCAATCCAAAGTCATTGATGACAAAGAGCTTATATTTTTATGTCGAGTTCTTGGTGATTGCAATGCCAGAAATACTAATGTTGTTAGAATTTCTCATAGCAGAGTGATGAAGTTTGCATCATGCGGAAAAGAAAAAGCAAACAAGATAATTAAACGCATGGTTAATAAGCTAAAATTTCTAACTCTCGTCAGTTTAAATAAAAGATCAGGGTATTTGTATAGGTTAGATTTGGAAGCGTTAGAGACCGCTTTAAAGCTAAATTACAACTTGTTCGTTGAGCGAAGTAGTGAAAGTTCGATTAACGAAGTAGTGAACTACGACAATCGAACAGGTGATGTACGTCTATCGGGGAGCGAGAAGTTCGAGAGCCGAACACAAAGATATATAAATGATTTAATTAAAGACTACTATTCTTATATAAGATATTTGACGCCACAGGCTAAAACGCATATGGCGTCTGAGTTTTGGAGATTGGAGAATAAAGGTTTTGATCGCAAAGCGATCAAGTTTTTTATTGAATTTAACAAAGTAAATTTAGAAAAAGTTCAAAGTATCTATGCACTAATAGCAAGTCATGGAAAAGAATACTTTGAAAGCTTAGAGCTTATAAAGCAAAGCTTTGAAGTAAAAAAGCCAGAAAGTGTCAATCAGTCACACTTAGTAGCAGAAAGTGTCACAAAAGAACAAAAACCACTAACAGAAGAAGAAATGAAGGAAGTTGAAGAAGCTAAAAAGTTTTTAGCTGAGTTTATAAAGTCTTAAATGATGCTCGCACGATGCGAGCAATAAAATGCTTTTAGCAAAAGGAGTTTTAAAAAATGGAAAATGATTCTTACTACCAAAAAGTTGAGAGAAGACTTGAGCGAAACAAAAAAGTTCTTGCTCAAAAACAAAGAGCCGTACTTCGTGACGAAGAAATTTTAGACGGTTTAAAAAGCGGAAACGCAAATTATGTGCCTAAGACAAAAAAAGGAGAAAAAAAGGAAGTTAAGTCACAAAAAGTTACAAAAAATGAAACTAAAGAAGAAATTAAACCAGAAAAGACACAAGCAAAAAGTGTCTTAGATGAAATTTTTGAGGAGTAAGTGATGCTAAGTAACAAAAAAACACAAGTTAAAGTTATTAAAAAGGGAATAAAGTATATTTGTGAAAGTGAGAAAATTGATAGAGCAAGGGAAAAGCTCGAAGTAATAATAAATTCAGATACCTTTAAAGAAAAAGTTAGAAACTATATTTCTTATGGAAAAAAACAATTCATTCAAAACAATGGTTTTAGCAATGAAGAAGTTTTACAAAGACTTTTAGAGGGTTCCGAAATTCTTAATAAAAGAATTGATTACCTATGGGAAGTTCATTTAACAATTATAAAAAGACCTTGGTATAAAAGGTTTTCAAGTGTCAACGGTTTTACCTATCCAAACACTCTTGAAATTAAAATTTATAGAGATTCTTTTAATTCTATGAGTGATGCATTTTTGGCTGCTTTTATGGCCCATGAGCAATGCCACAACTTAGGTTTTGAACATGACTTTAGAAGAACTGCAAGAAGACCTTTTAGCGTTCCATATGCAGTTGGTGGCATCATTTCAAAACTAATAAGAGAGGTATATTGATGTTTCAGAAAAGTAAAATTAATAAATCAAGGTTAAAGGATACAATCAGTGCATTTCGTATTGATTATTCTCAAATAATGGGGGCAAGTAATGCTAAAAGACTTTCGGGAGAAACTCAACAAAATGCTTTTTCTAGTGAGACTCAAGAAAAAGTGCATATTCCTTGGATTGAGGATTTACTACCAAAAAATATTGCTAAAATTGTTGGTGAAGCGCCCGAGTCGGTTGCTCTTTTCCTTGCAAGCAAAGAACTCACTGAGGATGAAAAAAAATCAATTGCAGGTTTCTTCAATGTTGATGAAGAAACTGCTAAAAGACGTCTAACTATTTTAGAGAAATTAATCAATACATACTTTCCAAATATTGGTGATTTGGCATCTAAAATAAAAGATGATCCTCACTTTCAACTTCTCATGGAGATGATTTCTCCGTTCCAAGCTTATCATTTGGCAAAGAGACATATTGCAGAACAAAGAAGAATTAAAAATTATTCAAAAAGCAAGGGGGTAGATGTATGAGCGTATTATGCTATTTTGGAAAAACTGGAAGTGGTAAATCACATAAAGCAAAAGAAAAAATCAAAGAATATAAAAAAAGAATTATATTCGATATCACACCATCAAAGTCATTTAGGTTTGGAAAAGAAAAAGATGGTGGCATAGAATGCAAAAATGGAATTGAGCATAACAATTATTCTTTGAGGTCACTTGAGGAGCTTTTAGTTGAACTAATTGAAAAAGATGAATTTACACTTATTTTTAGACCATCAACCGAGATAGATTGGTTTGCAATAGGTGAGGCGGTTTGTTCTTTTGCTATGAGGTTAGGCGATTATTACGATAAAGACTTTAATGAAAATATTGTTTTAGTTTTAGATGAGCTTGATAAGTATGTTTCAACAACTAAACAATCATTTATTGCTAGGGCAATTGGCATGGGAAGGCATTCTCATTTAGACTTGTTTTGCATTTCACAAGTTCCAAGTCAATTACCAAAAGTTATTAGAGATAATGCAAGTGTTGAACATTTTTTTCAACTTGGTCTTAATGACTATTATCAAAAAAAATTAGGTGATGAAATTTCTAATAAGCTTGCAAGTGGTGACTTACCAGAATATTCATATTACCTAAAAGTTGATGGTGACAATCCAAAACTTTATAACAAAAATGGAAAATTACTATGATTGAATTAATTGGCCATGAGGGCTATTTTTTAGACATTCAATCGTTTAGAATTTTTTCAAGTCATTCAAAAGGTTATATAAAACCAAAGTACGATGGTAGAAAAAAAGTTTTTACTCTTTATAAAAATGGAGTTCCTTTTAATGTGTCTTTGTTCGATCTTTTAAAAACTAATCTTAAAAATATATCAAAAAAATTGTCTTAAAGTTGGAATTAACTAAGTATTGACACCGCTTAAAGCCCCTAACAAAGGGGCTTTTTTTTATTTCTACAATGTAACAACTTTGGAATGAGGTTGTTATTTTTCTCCATTGACTTTTCTGTGAAAATTAAAACCTGATAATTATTTTTTTGCAAACAAAGGAAGTAGAAATGGCAAAATTCAAAAGATACGCAATTATGGCAATCGCTGGTGTAGTAGGCGTGGCAATCGCTTTTAGAACTCCTGTTTTAAAAGATTACATTGTTCCAATGCAAAAATAAGCCATTTAAGCCTTTGGGTTTTTATAAATGGTTTAGCAAGGGATTGTTCTTTAAAACGCTTTAAAAGCAAAATATGAAGTTTAATTTTTAAAAAAGGATTGAAAAATGGCTACTAACTCACAGCAGTCTAGGGAAGTAGAACAGTTTAAGTATCAAAAAGCTGAGTCTAAAGTTATTCGCTTACCACAAGGCGAAGTTATTAAAGAAATTCACATCATGGCAAAAGGTAAGTTCGCTCATACTTATGCCTCTGGTTCTCCAACTTTAAAAAAGCATGGCGTACTAGATGCTCTTTGTAGAGGAATTAGATGCGTTGAAGATGGGAATAAAATTGTTAAATCATACAAGGGCGTAAAAGTTCTTCGTAATTTATCAGAATGGATTCAAGGAAGTGGTCTTGCATCATACTTCAAGAAAAACTCTTCTACACTTGGAGCTTTTAGTTCAGTGACTAAAGGTTTTCCAGACATTGGAAGTACTACAGAAGAAACTTCTTTTCTTGATACTGTAATTATTCCTTTTGATGGGAAGCTATCTACAGAGTATGCACGAACTAGATGGAACTTGAGAGATAAAACAGATGCTTATATTCAAATTGATTTTAACGAGCTTGCTGACTTACTTGAAATTGGTTCCGATGCAGCAACGGTAAGTGCTGATATTGATTTTTATGTATCAATCGTAACTTCTCCAGCTCTAAGTGATGTTGCTTTTGCAAAGTGGAAGCAAACTTTTAAAGAAGAGGAGCTTTCAGGGCCAGCAGTTGAAAAAAGAATAGATTTAATTTCGGGTGGTTTACAGCAAGGTTTTTGGTTATCACTAGAGAAAGGTTCTACTAGAGAGCCACTAACACTAGAAGAGTGTTTAGAAACAAAAGTAAAAGTTATCCTAGATCAAGCAGGTCAAGGGCAATCAATTCTAAAGAGTACTAATCTTTTAGAGTTAATGGCAATTAACGAGAATAAGACAATGATTGAAGACTTTATTCCTTCAGCGGCTTATGTAAACTTTTTGGATAACAAAACTTTTGGAACTGCTCTTAATACAGGTGTTGGAAGTGGAGTTCAAAAACTTGATTTAGTTTTAACAACTCCAGCGGGAATAAGTTATTCACCAAACCCTCTTATCGTAAGAGTTGAACACGATACGATAGAGGCACAATAAACCTCTTTTTGAATAAGTAAAAGGGGAGCTTTAAGTTCCCCTTTTTAACAAAAGGTTAAAGAATAGTGGAATTATATAAGGAATATACCAAATATAGGCATAATGCCATTTTAGAATATGATGAAAAATATTTTATCGAGTATATCTTATTTTCCGAAGTTCTTTTTATAAAAAACTTTTACGTTAGACCAGAATATAGACTTAAATTTTCTGTAAGAGATTTTTTTAACAACTTTAAAAAAGAAAAAGCAAAAGATGTTAAAGAAATTCAAGTTCAAGTTGATTTAAACTCTCGTGGAAGTTCACGAGCATTGAGTTGTTTTTTAAAGTGCGGTCTAAAGCCTTTTAAAGCTCAAGATGACGTAATATCTCTCGTGTGTGAGGTAAGTAATGGGTGATGTAGTAAAGAAAGCCGAAAAGGCCGTTAAATCAGTAAAAAAAGCTACTGGTATTGATAAAGTGGAAAAAGCCGTAAAGAAAACGGTTAAAAGTGTTCCAGTTGTTGGTGATGTTTATAAAGAAAGCGAAAAAGCAATTAGCAATGTTAGAAAAGAAGCTGATCGAGTTTGGGAAAAGAATAAAGATGGTGTAAATGCAACGGCAGGTTTAATTGGTAGAGGTGCCGCTGCTTACTATACGTTAGGAGCTAGTGAGCTAGTTGGTGGTGGTAACTATTTAACTAAGCAATTTGGTGGCTCTAAAAAAACTTCTCAATACGGACAATTGGCAGGAACTATTGGCGGTGCTTATGGTGCTGCAAATGCACTAGGTTCTCTAGCAGGTCAAGGTGTTATAAGTCAGTCGGCTGCAAATGTAGGTGGCACGGCTGCAACTTCAATCATATCTCAAAGAGCGTCAGGCAATGCAGTGGATGCAGGTCGTACGATTGCAAGTGTAGGTGGAGCCGCAATTGATGAGAGCGTAAAGTCTAATATAGGGAGTAATGGAATGAATGAATCAAATTTTTGGGAAGACCAATGGAATCAATATGGCGGTCAAGTTGTAGATTCTGTTTTGGGTAATTTATTAGGAAGTAGCAAAGGTGGCGAACAACCTAAACCAATATCATCTGGTCAACAACCTATTGTTGTTCAAACTCCAGGGGGAAGCAATAACGGTGGTGATAATGAAAAGATGATGATGATGCTCGCAGGTGGCTTAGGTCTTGTGACATTATTAGTATTATTAAGAAAATAAATAAGGTGTCATTATGGCAGATAGTAAAGAAGTTCTAAACCCACAATTGCAAAAACTTTTAAAGTTCTTGCAGGATGGGCAAACATATTCAAGAACAACAAGTACTAAGGCATTTACAGTCGTTAGATTTCATCTTGATGAAAAAAGAACAAGAGCATCAAGAGAAGGTAATTTGTTCGATCAATCTTTTATGGGTGTTTGGGTAATTGGTTCTAACAAGAAAAAATTCTCTGCTACACTTTTTGTAAATGATAACAATAATGCAAGTGATGGAATACCTTTAAGATCGAATATGACAATACCTTTTGAGATACCAATGGCAGGTGCCACATTAAGTTGGGAAGCTCAAGAGAATACTTATATAGATGTTTTATTTTCTCATCATTCAGCAATTAATGTTGGTTCTATTGAGCAAGAACTTAAGGGCGTTATTGTAAATAGTGATGGTTCGAGTTATGACCATGACCAAAACCCAGTGACTAAAACACCAACACAAATTTTTGACGTTGATAGTAACAGGGGAGTTGGAACTATTTTTAATTATAGTTCTGAAATTTTATACCTTGGAAAAGAGAGTATTTTAAATGATGTTAACTATCAAAAAAAATCACTAAGGTGTTACCCTGACCAATCATTTGAATGGCGTAATTCGGATGAGCTTTACGTTAGAACGGCTTTAACAGACGCAGATGATGTAGTTGTTTTAAATGAGGGGGTATAAATGAGAAGTAGTTACTTAGGAAGCAAAGAACATAAGCTTGTCGTTTATGGAAATAATTATGGTTATGGTGGTAGATATAACCCTGAGTCTATTGTTGATAAATCAATGGTATCAGAGTTTAAAAAATCAGATGTAATTGGTTATGATGCAAACTTCATGGACACCACAGAAATGAATGTTGTTTTAAATAATGCCTCTAAGATTTTAGTTGAGTTAAAGTTTAACAATTTTCAAATGGAGAAAGTCGGTGGCGATCCATTTTACAGCATAACACCAACCATTAAACTTTTTCATGATCTTAATATTTCAAATACACTTAAGACTTTTTCAACTTCAAGTACTCAACTCGTAAGTTCAACAAAAACTTATAATGGCTCATGGAATGATGGCTCTACTGCAAACTTGCATTATAAGCACGCATTCTTAGTAGATGTAAGTGCCTTGTCTGATGGTATTCATCAGTTTCAACTTAGGGTTGATACAACTAGCTTTGATGTGAATATCACTGAATTTGAATATTCAATGATAATTAAAGAGGTTGCTTAATGTACGATAATGCAAAAAGAGCTTTAAAAATTTTTTGGGACAATTCAAAGAATAAACTTCCATTTGATTCTTACGAAGCAATGATTGAGTATTATCGAACTGATTTCGACGTAACAGATGTTTTGGGCAATCCACTTAAGCATGATGATTTTTTTGAAATGTACAATAAGGCAGTTGGTTATGTTGATTGGAGTGAGGTTCGGGATGCAATGAAAGATCTTGCTAGTTCACTACCTAAAGGAAAGATACCATCATCATCATCATTCTTTGATGCTTTAAGTGAGCAAGTTTCATCATTTACTTTTCATGATGTTAAAAATATTGCTGTTAATACAGTTGAGGATATTAAAGACACTGCAACAACGGTTGCGGTCGGTGGTGCTAGTTTATGGCTCCTAAAGACAATTGGAGCTTTTATTTTATTTCAATTGTTGTCTAAGAAATGAAGAATTTAATTATTTTTGGAGCATTAATTTTGGGAGCGTTAATTTTTACAAAAAAAGCAATAAGCGGTGTTAATGATGATTATGATGAGCTTTTTGTAAAGTTCGGTTTAAAACATGGTGTTAACCCAAAAATTTTAAAAGCAATTTCTCTCAATGAGAGTTGGCTAGGAGAATATCAAAATAGTGTGACTGTTGGTGGTAATACAACGGCAGGCTTGATGCATATTGAATTACCAACGGCCAGAGATTATATGCCAATGATTGATCGAGACGAACTTTTAAAGCCAGAGGTAGAAATTGAAGTGGCGGCTATGCTCGTTAAAGACCTAATGAAAAAGTACAATAATAATTTAGAGCTTGTGTTAAGAGCATATAATGGCGGTCAAGGTCGTGTGACTCAATATTTGAACGGTACAGTTAATGAAACATGGAAGAAAAATACTACCGCTTATTGGGAGCGGTTTAATAGAAATATGGAGCGTTTAGGATGAATCAAAAAATTAAAGACATGATTTACAAAAACATTAAACTTGATGACCTTACTAATGATTGTATTGATGAGGTTTTGGAGCCAGCTTTAAAAGAAGCTGTAAAAAAATCACCAACAACTTTAGATGATTTAGCTTTAGCAAAGTTTTATCCAGACCTTGAGGAGATCGTTAAACTCAAAGTTAAGGAATATTACGCTAAGCTTTTAGGTCAAAACTAATGAGATTTTTTAAGTATCTCAATATCGCAAAAATGGTTATTGATGGCGTTCGTGCAGTTGTTCGAGCAGTCAGAAAGGATAAACCAAAAAATAGATTTGAAAGGGTCTTAGAGGATATTGATGATGTAACAGATGTAATTGCTATTCCTAGTGAGAGCGAAAATGATCGAGTTTGATTTCAGTGTAATTATTCCTTTTTTGCCTGTGTTGTTTTTTCTTGCACGAATAAGTCACAACACAGGTAAAATGGCTCAAAAAGTTGATGGTCATGAAAAAAGGCTAGATCACATCGAAAAAAAGATATTTTTTGTTAAAAAGTGATTATTTTTGTCACTTTTTGTCACTTTTTGACATTTTCAAAAAAAAATCTAACAATTATCTCATGAAAATTTTATTCTTATTATTACTAACAGTTTCTTGTTCTCAGTTCGCTACAAGTGAGTGGGTTTCTGATAATACTTACAAGGTTAAGTGTCCACAGCAATATGATTCTTCTTGTTATAAGAAAATTGAGAAAGATTTGTGCCCTAATGGTCATAAAATATTGCACAAGAAAGAGCCTTTAATTGGCCAATACGAAGTAGTTGTAAGATGCGAACAAAAAGAGGGAACTAAATAATACCTAAAATGCACGGATAATTTTCGTTATCGTGCGTGCCAATAAAACTCAAGTGATTTCAAAGAGTTAAAATGCACGATAATGTTTCTTATCGTGCATTTTTTATGCTGCTATTTGACGTGAATTTATTTCAATTTCCTATGATGCCACTGCCTTTTCACATATGATTTAACCCATGAAAACTCTAATATTATCCCTATTCATATTAGCAAACTTTTCTACTCATCTTATGGCACGCGAAATCATTATCGATGGATTCTTTTTAGATTTAGAAGATTTTAATAATGATTATCGTTCAACATCAACTTATGATGAGATCGCCGCCGAGGAATATATCACCAAAATTAATAGAAATGCCCGTACAAATGCCAGAGAAATTGCAGAAAATATAACTTTGGCCGCACAATGTGCACAAGTTGATGCCATCTACCTACTGGCAAAAATTCACCAAGAATCTACTTTTTATATTAGTGCTAATTCTAGTACAGGAGCCGCTGGACTCTCACAGATGACTGGTGTGGCAATTCAAGAAGTAAAAGATCAATTAGGTATTCGTGGCAGTCGCTATGCTCGTTCAAGTGTTATTAGAAGCCTAAGAAATGACTTAAAGAATTGTTTAGGTATAAGTGCCTATAATGAACTCTATGCTTTGTATCGTGACAAGACGAAGTATCAAATTAAGCAAGTTTATAAAAGAGATATTAAGCAAAGTATTTTAGCGGGTGCTATAATTTTAAAGATTTTCTTAACTAAGAATTATAGTCCCAATAGAAGCTTACGTGAAAACTACCGCCGTGCACTTGAAGATTATAATGGCGAAAGTACACGTGCTCAATATGCTCAGTCTATTATAGATAAGGCAAGTTTGATACGAGCACGTTTTAATAATTAAAGTTGTAAGTAACTAACCTATTTTTTCACTCCACAATGTGGCATATAATCACCAGCATAAGGATTAACTACTTCTTCAGACTTTGTAATATTTTGAATCCAATATTTCTTAAGCATTGGACAATAATAGCGTGAATAACTCTTATTAGGTGCATGTTTTTCTAATACAACTAATAAACCTTGTGAAACCGTATCCATAGCATCACGCTTTATTTCAATATTATCTTTCTCACTAATTTCTTTTAACTTTTTCTTTGTATAAGTAAGTGTTTTAGCAATCTTTTCATCTTCAATCTTATCAATTTCCACAATTAAATCTTTTGCCAATTTATTTATAGCTTCAATTTTATTTTCAAAGAAAGCTGAGTGTAACTCCTCATATTTCTTTAATACATTATTAAAGGCCTCATTACTTTTTCCGTGCTTATGTTCTTTATGCTTATGACTCTCTTTACTCATTTGCATCGATTTATGATTTTTATGAGCATCTTCAGCGTGGGCAAAATTTAAAAGTAAAATTAAACTAATCATTAAAGTTTTCATATTCAATCTCCTTATTTTTTATTTTATATTCTAAAACATAACTAAATATCACAGGTACAATAAATAAAGTAATGAGCTCAATCGCCATTCCACCAAGAGTAGGTATTGCCATTGGTTTCATTACTTCACTCCCCTGCCCAGTCGCCCACATAACTGGTAATAATGCAATGACTGTCGTTGTTGTAGTCATCACAAGTGGACGAATTCTTCTAGATCCTGCTTCACTAATTGTATCTTTCAGACTTTGCCAGTCCTTAGGTGTATTATTTGTAAGTGAATCCTTTAAAAAAGTCATCATCACAACACCATCATCAACAGCAATTCCAAAGAGCGCTATAAAACCAACCCAAACGGCAACAGAACTATTAAAACCACCTAACCATAGTAGAATAAGTCCACCTGAAGCGGCAATAGAGATAACACTAAAAATAATCGAACTCAGACTAAATAATCTAAAATTAAAATATATTATGAGCAAATTAATCAATAAAGAAAGTGGTATAAGTATCATCAGTCTTTTTGTTGCTCTTGCCTGGTTTTCAAATTGACCCTATTAATACTTAGCTGATTTTGTATAAGGTTTATATCCATCGAAGTGATAGGGTTAAATGTGAAATGCTTGAAGTTTGAAACTACATAAGAATTAAGTTCAACTTGATAATCAGATGAGCTTTCATGATAGCAAAGATCTGATTCATTATGATTACATTCTTTATCTTTATTAGATTTTTCTTTCTTACTATGACAACAAGAGTGTTTATTCTGGGCCTTATGTTGCTTTTTCTTAACTATTTTCGCGAGACGACTAAGCTCATTTTACTTCACAATTAATTGCGTAAGCCTGAACACTCACGATACAAAAGCAAATAAATGTTAAAACTAGTTTTTTTATCATATGCTTCTTTATTCTAACATAATACTTTACGGTAAAACAATAAGATGACTTTATATAAGGATACATAACCCCATGATATTACATCGATATTTTCAAGAAATATGTCAATTTTCCCTGACTTTAAAGAGTTTTTATACTATTTAGAGTTTATGACTCAATTAATACCTTTTGAAAATGTTCTACTAAGCTTTATACCCTTAATCATTCTTATCATTATTTTATATTCACTTATAGGTGATGTGAAACGATTCATTATCGCTTCCCTTAGAATGCTATTACAATTAGTCGCTATTGGTTACTTATTAAAAAGCTTATTCTCAAATGAAAATGACTTACTTACACTACTTGCACTATTAGTGATGTTGATTATGGCAGCCATCATTAGTATGAGTAGTGCTTATAAGAAAAATTTCAAGCTTTATACACTTAGCTTTGTCTCTTTATTATTTGGCGCCTTTCCAACTTTGGTTTTTATGACTTATTTCATTATTCCTAGCGATAATTGGTTAAAGATAAGTTTTATCATACCACTGGCAGGAATGATTTTTTCTCAGGCCATGAATGTGATGAGCTTAGCACTAGAGCGCTTTCAAAAAGAAAGAGAGCATAATGATTATAGCCAAGCCCGTAAGCTCGCTCTGAAGGCCTCATTAATTCCTATAACGAATACATTTATGGCGGTTGGTCTGGTCTCATTTCCTGGCATGATGACTGGACAGATCCTTGCAGGCATAGAGCCTTTGATTGCAGTACGCTATCAAATAATTATTATGACTATGGTCTTTAGCTCAGTGGCTTCTAGCACAATGATTTTACTCTATTTAATGCAAAAATTAGAATCAGATCATTAAATCGCTAAATAAGATTGTACCCATTAATGTAAGTTCATCATAAACTTTCGCCACAGCACCTCCAGCAACCTTTGGAGGTTTAATCCCAAAGTGACTAAAGTTTCCTTCGTATTTTACATCAATGGCTTCTTTATTATCCTCATTTAATGAAATTGAAAAAGTAACATCAATTGGAGAGTCAGTGGCATTAAGCTTTCCTTTAATATTTTTTAAATCCCCACTTTTTAAATTAATGATATCAAGCTTACTTAAATTAAAATTAAACTCAATATTTGGATTTTTCTTACCTTTTAGAATTAAGACCACCTCTTTATCACGATCAGAGTCACCACTATCAAAACTGTCTTTAGGAATGATAATAGTGAAATCGTTATTTACAGATTTTTTAATATTTATATTCTTACTCACACCTATTGGTATTACTTCTTTAAATAAGAACATTCTCTTGCGTGTCTTCCAAGCCACATAAGATGAATCACTTGGTGGGTTAAATTCATCTGCAATTACAGAAGTCATTAAAAAAGTAAGTAGTAAAAAAAGTGTTTTCATAATAGATCCTCAACTCCCAACAAGGGTTTCAACATAAGTGCAATTGTTCACTGATTTATTACTTATTATATAAAAAAAATAAATTATGGACTAATATTGGCAATTTATTCTAGGTATTTTATTCCCATACGATCAAAACCTAACTTTATTCTCTTCCATACATTATAAGCGATAGGACTAGTTCTAGGAGCTTGATTTTCTTTTAAAATCTGTATTGATTGTGACTTAATGACCGTAAGCTTTCCCCATGGGTCTTCATATTGAGTTTTACCGCGAATGACACCATAGAAGAGCTTACCTGAAGTTAAATTTAAATAACTATCCCCACCATAGATATTAAATACTGATTGAGGTGTTTTTAAGGCCATTACAGATGTAATTAGACGCTTATCAGGGTTGATCACATGAAAATAAAATTCACCATTTTTAAAAGCAAGACGGTTATTATCTGTCTCATTTTTGTCTATAATGACTTCACCTGATTTTACGAGAACTCTATTACCATTATCATAGGTAATGACTGCAAAGGAGTCACTATCACTAGGAACACTTAATTTATAACCATTTTTTAAAGGAGTTTTTTTTATAATTTCAAGATCATTTACTTTCACTTTCCCTTCAAAATTAGTCACCATAACTTTATTGGCATAAGTATTAATTGAAAAAAGTAAAAGGGGGAGAATGCACTTAATTATCAACAGAAGCGAAGTCTCCAATATCATTTATCAATGATTCAGTTGAATAAAAGCCAGCGTCTGAGCCACCAGAGCTTGACTGATCGTCTTCATCATTAAAAAACTCTTCATATTGCTGTCTTTCCGTATCATCAGTAAAGCCACTTTCTTCAATCTCTCTCGCAATTGTATTTGCACGGGGGCTACCTTGATTACCATCACCATCTTTACTAACAAGGCTTACATATGAAGTAACAATATTTGTGTAGTTAAAAAGTGTCTCTACCCTATCTTTATTTCCCTCAAGATCATTAATCTGATCCTCAGCAAAATTAGTTCTAATAGTATCAGCTTGACTCTTATCTCTATTAAGGACTTCGTAGAGTCTATCATTCATAGTTGCAATTATGGCCTGTCTATCTGCTTTATACTTATTCTCAATAATTTGCACAATATCATTGCGATCAGTATTACTAATATAGTCTTCTACTGTAGCTTCTGTTGCCAAACCATTTTCAATAATGAGTGTTCTCAATTCATCTTCATCACTCATACCACTATCACGAAATCTTCTGACTCTTTCTAGGTAAGCCGCAGTTTCAGCATCAGCTAATGCCTTAGTTTGTTTTAATTTATCTATATCTTCATCTTCTAATTTTAAATCTGCACACTCAGCATCAGTAGCATTTAATTCACCATTAACAATACAGCGTGCCCTAAGCTCATCCGTATCAACAGATGTTGAACTCGCTTCTTTAATCTCTTTAGATGAAATCGATGTTATCTTATCAATGTCTTCACCATTAGGATTATACTGGCCTTCAAAAACATCATTTACATTAAGACCCTTGGCCACTTTAAAGTCATCATTTAATTCTTGTTGCTTTTGTTTAATGAGTTCCAATGTCTTCTTATAATCTACAATTTTACTAACCACATTACATGCAATTTTCCCTGACTTATCGGTATCAGGCCCAGTGGACCCTACTCGATCAATACCTAATACATCACGACAATTTTTGAGCTTCTTACCCATAAGACTATTATCATTATCTAAATCTGCTGTTGTGGCTGGCCATGTGTAAGTATTACGACATCTAAAGGCCTCACATGCAGTAGGAACAATTACCTTTGAACAAAGTACAAAACGATTTCCCAATTTAGCACCTAAGCTTCCAGCACTCGTATTCTTTGATAGGTCTAGTTCAAACCCTTTAAGCATATTTATTAAATTAGCATTTCTCCCCTTATCTTTATGACAAGGATCATTCGGGTCTGTACTTAATCGCGTACAATAATTATATTCGTGAAATACATCTCCAAACTTAGAGCTAGCTTGGTTAAAATCATGACTTGCTTGAAAGATAGTATTAGGTTCAGCAGTTCGATCTTTACTGGTTTTAGTCCAATCTGTTTTCTTATACTTCACTCTTCCATTATTATCTTTACCATCTTCATCAGCAACTTTATAAGTATCCATAATGTTTATTTCTGATATTTTTAACTTCTTACCCTGTTCAAGTCTTTCATTAATTTGGGTATTTGTTAATGAAGAAGCAAACATAGTAAAGTAATTAGGATTACCTTTTTTACCAGCATTTTCAAGACAGTACTTTGCAAATTCAAGAGTAATATTT
>CAJXHA010000007.1 GCA_913053615.1 uncultured Bacteriovoracaceae bacterium
CATTTGTAAAGTCTTCTTGTTCTTTATTAAGAATTGCTTCAACTAAATTTAAAATTAAAGATTTATTAATTAAACCTAATGAAGCATAGAGCTCTTCTTCTTTAATTTTTTCACCAAGACTTAAGCTAAGAACTTGGTCTAAAAGTGATAAGCTATCCCTAACACTTCCATCACCATGATCAGCAATAATTTCAATTAAACCATCTGATTCAAACTCTATATTTTCTTTAGCCGCAATATTTTTTAGGTGACTTGTTAAAAGCTCTTTACTTACACTTTTAAAATCGAATCGTTGACAACGAGAAAGCACTGTTCCCAATAGTTTATGAGGGTCTGTTGTAGCGAAAACAAAAACAACATGTGCTGGTGGTTCTTCCAATGTTTTTAAAAGAGCATTAAAAGCTCCTGTAGAAAGCATGTGAACCTCATCAATGACGTAGACCTTATACTTTCCAGAGCTTGGAAGGTATTGAACGTTTTCGATTAGCTCACGAATATTATCAACACCATTATTTGATGCGCCATCTATTTCAATATAATCAAGTGAATTCGAATTATTAATTGCAACACAAGAGTTACATTCATTACATGGATTATTATCAGTTAAGTTTTCACAACGGATTGCTTTAGCAAAAAGACGAGCGATAGTAGTTTTACCTACACCGCGGGTACCAGTGAACAAGTATGCGTGTGCAATTTTCTCTGATTTGATCGCATTAACTAAAGTATTAGTTATATGAGATTGACCAATAACTTCTTCGAACTTCTTTGGTCTCCATTTTCTTGCTAGTACTTGATACACATTTCCCTCTTCAATATAACGCAAATTATAAGAGCAGAAAATCAATGTCAATGAGAGGTGCGCTAGATGTAAGGAAATAAGAAGAAGTGTTTAGAAAGCGGCAATGCCCACACTATATAACAACACAGTACCGTTGCTCCCTTCCGGGCCTGGCGGAGTTCCTGGTGATATACACGTAGGCATTACCGTCTGGCATATTAGTAAGTTAGAAGGTGAGTGTCAATTACTCAGTGCGAAACATGGCGGAGGACAAGAGATTCGAACTCTCGAGACGCTTTCACGCCTACACGCTTTCCAAGCTGTTATTTTAATCTAAAAATCCTAATATTTTCAATAGTTAACGCACTTAAAATTTTGTGCACGCAGAATTTTGGTGCCAAAGAAATCAAATAGTTACCAAAACTTTCACCCTTGAATGCGTGCAGTTTGCGTGCAATTTTCTTCTTCAAAGATTTGCGTGCACGACAGGGAAGAACTTTTATTAGCTTTCTCTAATTCAGCTTCTTGTTTCCACTTACTAAGTAGTTTAAAGACTTCTGCAGCTCTTTTAATTTCTTCTTCTGTATATTCTTCTTCAATCATTTTCCCACCAAGGCCCACGTCTATTATCTAGCAACATTTTTCTCAATTCTTCTTTTAAATATCTATTTGATCTACCCAGTTTATAGAAGGGGACATAGCCATTACTTGTCATATTTCTAAGACGACCTACTGAAATACGAAGATAGTCAGCTGCTTCTTCTGTAGTGAGCCATTCTTGATTTTCAAAATTTTTCGAATCAGCATCTTCTAATTTCATAATCTTTTTAAAAATCACCCCAATCACACTGTAGGCATACCAATCCGAGATCTCGCCACATCGACACAACTTTCTTTCTATCATCTACCACAAATAGCGGTGAATGTTTTCCATGTATATGTCTCTCAAATAACTCTTTCTTAACTATTGCATCATCACGGTAATCTTTTTCGGTTCTAAAATATATTGAATCAAAGTGAACATCATGATCCTTTAGCCACTTTAAAGTAACATCTTTGTGAATTTCCTCTCTTCCAGTTAGAAGAATAATCTGATATTCATTTTTAAATTTATCAACTATGGCCTTGCACCAAATATTCAATGAATCATTCTCCATACTGGAATTAAATCTTTTCCAGTCGTTACCATCATCAAGATAGCCTCTTCTGTGGTCTATATTAGCTAAAGTTCCATCAATATCAATTATTATACATTCATTTCTTTTCATATTTAATCTACAACAGTTGCTACAGGAGTTTTATCTACAATCTCTTTACGCTTCTTAATAAGATCGTCTTTTTTCTTATTTATATCTTTAACAAACTGACTAATTGCACTTATGTCTGTTTTGATTTCATCTACCTTAGGTCGATCATCTGAAAGAGAAAGACTCTTATCGTGGCCAATCATATATTTTGAGCATTTTGACATTTCAAAGCTAATTTTTGAAAAGTCAGCATCATCAACTGTTACACCATTTAATCGTTGGGTTTGAATGCCTTGTCCAAATCGAGTGACAACTTCGTTAAAAAGTACTTCTTCAACGGTTCTTTCCCAAGTTTCTCTGATTCGACCATAAATAATGCCTGCTTCATGGTTATAATCATCACCGTTAAGGTTTTTACTCTTCAGTGTATCAACATCATCACTTAAAGTTTTGATTCTTGCTTTAACATTCTGAGCGTGCCACGGATTTGTATTAAAAATGATTCCTGATTTCTTCCCGTCTTTTCTTATATTTTGTAGATGTGTTGGAACATTCAATTCTTTTGCGAAAAACTCTAGATCAAACAAGAAAGCAATATCGTGGGTAAATATGACGACTTGTCTTTCTTTAGCTTCTTGTACCAATCTCTTGGCGATATTCTTTCTGTATTGATGGTCTAAAGAAGTAACTGGGTCATCTAATATAAGTCCATTTTGGTGCTTCGCCGTATCCAGTTCAGCAAGTAGCCCAGCAAGGGATGCAATTTTTTGCTCACCTTCACTTAGTATCAAATCAATTTTACTCCTTGGAGGCATATTTGCTCCTTTTAGGCTCAATTGAAATGTTGGCTTACCATCCTTTGTAGATGAATCAATAAATAGGGGTATTTTCTCACCACCAAGTTTTGATAATTCGAGGGTTAAAGCTTTTAAAAATGTATCTTTTAAAGAGTTTGTTATGATCGAGCTTCCCTTTCTTGATATACTGGTATGGTCGAGAGCTTTTATCATTGTGTTATATTGGTCCAGAGATTTTAAATAATTGATGTAGTCAACGAAGTCACTTTTCTTACTACTTGCTATTTTAAGAGAGTCTAATTCACTCTTTTCGTTTTTAGTTTTTTTCAGTTCTTCTGGATTAATACTCTTCTTAATTTCTTCTTTAGTTGCCTTAGTCTTTACAATTACTTGTTCAAAAATGGATATTTTACTGTCATTTGATGTGTCACAGATTAATAACTTAACATCTTCTTTTTTAATAGCATCTATAAACGCTAGACGATATGAGTTTAGTGAGTCGAGTTTCTCTTTTAATATTTTTACATTGTCTTCAGATAAACATGTAAAATTCTGATCTAATATTTTCTTTGCTTCTATGATCTTTGAATCATGTCCCTCTAAAAAGACTTTTGCTTTATCTATTTTTACGACAATATCATCAAAATTCTTTTTTATTTTACCTTCTGCAAATCTCTTAAATGTTTCCAAACGCATTTTAGCATCAGGCACCAGGTCCTGCTGACAAAAAACACATTTAGCTGTTTCATTAGGAAATGTACTATCTGGGTAAGCAACCTTTTCCGAAAAGTCTTTAGCTGCATCATAGAGTACTCGCCACAACTCATTGCCAGTCCCAGAAATCATTCCATCAGTACTCATGCTTTGTGATAATTCATCTAAAGCTTTTTTGCTATCGAGCTTGTTGTTTATTATCACTGAGAGGTTTTTTTGTTTTTCTTCAGAATACGACTTCTCCAGTAGATCAAAGTCAGACTGCAGACTAGTAAGACTTGTAATTTCCTTATCTAACGCTGTTACCTTTTTCTTTATTTCAGTCTCATTGGCATCAACTATTTTTTTACTCAATGACACTAAATCACTTTCATTTTTCTCTGACCATTCTAGCTTCTTTAATAATTCGTCACTTTCAGTATCTTTTGTTATTTTTGATACATATTTATATATAGACGAGCTAAGATCAATTTTATCGAGGTTAATTTTAACTTCTTTAGGTTTCTCATTAGATAGTATATTTTTCACTTCCGAAATACAGTCTATAATTTTCTTAAAGATATCAGTTCCACTCGGTAAATATATTAATTCATTTTTATCGGTAACCTGAATTTTCCCACATTTATTATCATAAACGACAATCTGCTGAAGAAATTCATTTCCTTCTGCAGTATTTGACCATTCATATTGGATGACATTCTCATTTTCGGAGAACTCTAATTTAACAGACGCTTGTGTTGAAGACTGATCGTCAAATACATTTGGAAGTACACTATCTACACTTCGAGCCTTACAACAACTCTTCAACAGCCTGCTATAACCTGATTTCCCGACACCGTTTTCACCATAAACAATAGTTAAACCGTCTAATGCAAACTGCAGTTTTGAATCAGAGGTAAGGGCATTTACATTCGTTGGTGATTCTAATTTTCTTAATACAACTTTGCTACTTGATGCTCTTTCTATACTTGTAAAATCTGATCTGTTTATTGGAATAGCTTTTATAGATGAACTCTTACGATACCCATTCTGAGCAAGAACTATTTCTGCAATCTCTTTAACATCTTTGTCAGTGTATTCACCAAACGAAAGTATCCTTCGGACAATATCTTGTTTCCAATCTTCCTGAGCTGTAGCCCAATCTAAAATTTCACTTAATATTGTCATTCCAACTCCTATCTGGGCTTCATTCAAAACCTAATTTTTCTTATTAATTTTTTAAGATTATTTCTGGAGAATACTTCTCTACAATGGCCCTAACAATTTTTTTATGCACAGGAGTACACCTTGAACCGAATATAATTTCTTTAACGCTTATCTTAACAAATTGCTCTGTAGAAATAACTCTATGCTCTCTTTCGTAATTCCAAGCTTTTAATTTTTTCATTAAAACTTCTTGAGGTGTAGAGTTATACTGCAAAATAGGTAAGTCATCTAAATAGGTAACAGGGCCAGAATGAATAAAGTCGGGCCTATCTTCAATAGTTACACCAATACAAACACCTTTGTGACTATTTGCATAGTGAGACCACATAAGCATATTGTTATTATCCTTAGATAATGAACAAATGCGATGTTTTTGCTTTTGGTTAAAAAAGTCTTTAGCCCACTTATCTATATTTTTCTCATTATCTTCATTCATAGAGTAATAATAATGTCCTTCCATTGGATCATTTAAAGTTTGAAATTGAGCTGCATACAACCTTTTATTTAGTATAATGTCTGCAAAAAACTCAAAATTATCTAATCCTCTATACTTATAGAAAACTTCCTCTCTCATTCATCTTCCTGGATTTTGGTCACGTTATTTAAACCATCTTTTTAAGTCTTAAAATTTTTTATACTTCTAAATCATCATTAACTTCTTCGATAGAAATCACTAAAGCTTTTTGAATTGTATGTGTTCCACCCATGTTATCGCCATATTCATTAACAGCACTTGGGCCTTCTTCTTCTAACTCGATAGTATCTGCATCTATTTTTGTTAGAACTCCATAGTCGTCCATAACCTGATGCAAGTTTTGAACCTTAACTTTTACATATTTTCCTAAAAACTTATCAAAATCAATCATTACCAACCTCTTCCTGAATCATGTAACTAAACTTCTCTTCAATTAAAGCTTTTCTTGCTTCTATAAAATCTTCAAACTTTTCCATTTTCCATAAGTTTTTATCTTTGGGTATAAGATGCATATCTAGATAATTGTCATCCTTATCTGAAAACCAAACTTCAGGTAACGTGTCTGATTTACCACCAGCACCATTCTCTCCAGCACTCAAAAGCATACAATTTGCTATCTGATCTCTGAATTCAACCTTATACTTTCTAATGTTTCGTTTACCAGTTGTGGGATTAACTTCCTTGACCTTTTTTAGGTGAGCTTGTGGAAATATGTGATCAACTTGCGGTAAGTTATTCTTATAGGCTGGTCTATAGTTGAAATCCTTATAGAGTAAATTAAAAATCATATGTATTTGTTTGGAACCATACGTGGCCTCCAAAATAGTATTTTTTGTTATATCTAGATTCCTACCATCAGCTTTTATCACGCCAAATATAATGTCTGTGTCAAAGTCACTTAACTCAGTTATTTTTTTGGTACATTTATCAATCAAGTTATCTGGTGTTCCACTAAAAGATCCTGCTATCAAAGTTCTTAAAAAATATGTATCAAGACCTTTGGCCTTCTTCCATTTATCAGGATAGTGATATCTGAAGTAAATTACAGGAATTAGTCCCAAATACGATGGCATTGCCTTATCTGTTCTTATATATGTTTGTGTTGCAATAAAATCCCTAACATCCAATATCGAATTGGATATATTCGTCCAGTCGTTGATTATCTGCTCTTTAGTTTTACCATCTCTAAATTTTTCAACCTTATAGCTTGCTCCTTTATTTAATAGAGACAAGCAGGTTTTTAAAATAAAGTCCCTTGAAAAATTAAATTCAGATCCATTTAAATTCTCTAGTAGGTCTTCCATGTTTTCATCTGCGTCATCCCAAGATGATGTTAACAATGAAAATAGTAAGTCTGATTTCCCAAGACGTGTTCCACCAGAGTTGGCCCTAATAAAAATTTCTACAACATCATCATCATTATAATTCTCAGGGTTATCCACAGAATCAATTTCCTGATAGGTAATAACTTCAGATGTCGCAAAAATTGTATGTGCATTCATTAGATTGTCTTCGATTATCTCTGATTGCTCATCTGTTATATCATCAAATTTCGACAAGATATCTTTTGCCATCTGTCGTGGTTTATTTGAAAACACAACATCTTTAAATCTTACCCATGGCAATGCAACATTCTTCTTATCTATAAATTTAAATTCATATCGAATGTCATCAGGAGGAGCTTGCTTACCACTAAGAACATTAAAGTAAAGTTCTTTTTTTTCATATGAACCCTGTAGACCTATAAAAAAGCTCTGTAGTCGTTGCTGCCCATCTAAGACTAAAAGTTTCTGTTCCTCATTTGGGATTTCATTATAGTCTGATAGCTTAGTATTTGATCTATACTTCTCAATAAAACGTCTAGTCTTGATTTCAGATTTTGTCTTCCAAACAAGAAATGTACTAATAGGGTATTCACGTAAAACTGAATCAAATAATCTTTGAATTTGATCTTCACTCCACACAAAGGGACGTTGGATATTTGGCAACCAAAATCCACCTTCTTTTTCTGGGTTGTTTAGATAACCAACAATCTTCCTAATTGATTCTGTTTTGTTCTTCATGTTTAATCTTCCTCAAATCCATAGTTGCAACTGAGTGTGTTTGCATTTTCGCTTACAGTTCTCACTACATCATCATCAATTCCATCTGGTACATTTATTTGTACTTCAAGTCTAATTTCTGCCTGTGAGCCAAGTAGTCCCGTTAAGTGTGAAAGTATCTCCTGGTTTATTGTACCAATATCTCTTGAAATGCGTGCTGGGTCCTGGATGGAGAATGAGGCATGAAATCTTCTTGTTTTCTTATCTTCCTTCTTCTGCGGATTTGCATCTGTAGTTTGTGAATTACTACCAATTTCAGACAAGGGTCTTACATCATCCTTTGGACGAAACTTTTCAGCAACTTCAGGTTTCACAAGAACACTATTACCATCTGCAATAGGATGCACTCCTGAAGAAAAAGTAAGTCCCATATAACAATTTCTCGTGTTATCATATCCTTGTGCATAGAAAAAGGAATCTTCAAAACTTAGTAAAAGATTTGAATAATTTTGTTCTATAGAGTTTAGTAAGACTTCTTGTGATTTAATTCTAGGCAGATATAAATACCTAGCAAAATATTCGGCAAGGTCTTTAACGTTTACATGATCACCTTGCCATAGTGGAACTCTGTCTAACTCGCACCGTAGTGCAATTGGTGCCATTTCAGCAGCAAGCTGTCCTGCACTCACAAGTTTCCTAGAAGCTTTTTCTGCCAATGGCTCATGCCCAGTGATTCTTTCTTCTGTCCATTCAAGAACATCACCAGAAGTCATTTGTGTTGGATATATCATCCAAATAAATGTTTCTGGAATTCTTAATTCCATCACGCCACGTGCAGATTCTTTCCTCTTGGTTGCCATTTTTGCTTGTGACTGAGTAAGGTCATATTTTTCTTTATCATCTTCAATTTCCTTCCAAGCCAAGTAGTCAGCGGTCGCTTTAATTAAGCTTTTTAAGTTTTCTCCATCAGCTGACATAAAAATTAATGTGTTCTTATTTAAACGTGGTGACGTTCCTTTTGAATCAAGTAATTCTTTTGCAAAACTTAATGCCTTTGAATCCTTCGCCTTCGATGTATGTGTATTCTCTGTAGGTAATATTACAAGTCTACAATCTAAATCATCTGGTACATCAGATGGCGATGTTGGCATAACATGAACTCTCGAAAATTCTCCTCTTCTAGATGCATTCTTTTTTACAACTTCTTGAATTTCTCTAAAAACTTCATCTTTTTTCTCTTCGAAATTTGCGGCAAGGTCTTTGGCCTTTGTTGCAATTGTGGCTCTTGTTGTAAACCAATACTTTCCAGATTCTTCATTAAGATAACTTGAACCATCTAGCTTTCTCAAGGCATCGCCAAAAGTTGCTGCTGTTTCACCTGGTTGAAAACATCCTAGTTTTATTTCTTTGTCACTAATACCTTTAGTTGTTGAGTGTTGTGTTGGAGCAGATCCAACAAAGATTGTTCTAGAGACCCTTCTTGTGGCAGAGAATCTTCCAAGATTAGGGTTTTCTCTATCTACTCTTACTGAAAATGATTCTGGGCCATCAATATCACTCGAAATAACACCTTCCCAAGGATCTTCTAAGTAATTTGTAAGTTCTGCTTGAACATGTGGGTCATCCAAGGGAACTGTTGCGGGCAATATTAATAAATTTTTATCCTCTCTTTCCCATAGTGCATGAATTACTTTTGACATTAATCGCAAAACACCTCTAGTTTTTTGAAATCGGTCAAGTGTTGACCAAGTTTCAAATAAAAAATCAAAAAGCAATGGGTGAATAGGGTATGCGACTTCTAATCTTCTTTTGTAATCCCTCTCCCTACACTCTGAGGGAAACTCTTGGTATTGAGTTTGATAAGCATCATAAAATGATCTTACGACAGCATCTCTGCTTACAGCACTTTGATTATCTAGATTATTAAACAATCTTCTTCTAACAATTTCGAAACCCTCTTGTGGTGTAGCAGCTTTCCAAGGAGTTTCGACTCTTCCAAGAGCCTTTTTTATTCCATTAAGTGCCTTTTGACCTATCTCTCCACCAATTTCGTTATCTGAAGCTGGAACACTCACAACCAAAAAAGCCTTTGGAGATGTTTTTACAGCTTGTGTTAGCATTTGTGCAAATGTGAAATGCGTATCTAATGTTCCAGCGGGCAAATCATCACTTCTACCCAATTGTCGAGCATAGGCAACCCATTCATCAATCATAATTAAGCAAGGTGAATATTTATCAAAGAGAACTTTTAGTGTTTCTCCAGGGTTGGTACCACGTTTGTCATCTTCTTCTACTAATGCATACCCTTCTTTACCACCTAGCTGCCAAGCTATTTCTCCCCAAATAGTGTGAACCAGAGTTCCATCATCTTTTGCATGTGGTTGACCTGGAGATATATTTGTTCCAACAATAACTGCACGATGAACTTTTGTTGGTGGTTCTATTTTAACCTTTTTTACTAGCTCATCAGCACCTAATAAGTTTGAAGCTGGTGTTCCACTGAATAAATGATACAATGCCAGCATAGAGTGTGTTTTTCCACCACCAAAGTTTGTTTGTAACTCTATTACTGGCTCTCCAGAATCTCCAGAAAGTCTTTTCAATCCATTTTCAAGAAGAACTTCAAGGCCTTCTGTAATAAAAGTTCTCTTATAAAATTCAATTGGATCTTTGTACTCATCACTGCCCTGATTTAAATAAACCTGCCATAAATCAGCTGCAAACTCTGCTTGAACAAACTTTCCAGTTGCGACATCTTCATGAGGCATAATCACTTCTCGCCAAGGCTTTAATCCACCCTCTGGATTACCTTCAAGCTCTGCCATCCTAGATTTCTTTACTTGATATTTTGATTGTTCTTCGTATCTAAGCCTCATAACTTCATGCTTGTGCTTTGAAACTTCGTCGGTTTTATTACTAGCAACTGATTGTAATAATCTTTCCATAGAATCAAGTGCTCTATATGAGTCATCTGTACTGAAGGTTTTTTGATGTGCCCACTTGTTTCTTATATCACGAAGTTCACTAGTAATGTTTCTATCATTTCTACTTAGAGTTTTTCCAAAAACACTATTCCAATTATCCCACATAATTTGAAGCAAGCCCTGTACATCCCATTCAATCTTATTGGCTTTGATCATATCCTTTTGATGTTCACGAAGATTATTACTTACAGTAGTAATCCAATCATCACCATAAGTTTGATTAAGTTCTCTCTCAACATAAGGAGTTAATTCTTCTTGCAGAATATCTAAACACTTTCCAATTCTTTCTCTATTACTTATTGCCATACCGCACCCCTTGTTTTTAAACTTGCATTGCCCTCTCAGACATACTACTCCAGGCAGTAATTAGAGAATTATAAACTCTAGATTCATTAATCCATTCCTTCTTTACACAAAGGTTATAACATCTATATGCTAGTTTTTTACAACTCTCAGCCCTCTCCCCAACATCCAACAACAACTTTGCTGCTTCTTGCTCTCCATTTTTCTCTAAAATTTTATAAAGATAGTGAGTAATTTCCCATATGCTTTTCGTAGAAACATCACTCGAATTCCAATTATCAGGTAAGTCTTCGGTATTAATGAGTTTAACTTTTCCATTTTTTGAAATTAAAGTTTTATTAGATGTTGAATTTAAATTTACATTCTTTGCTTGAGCTAAGGTATTTGCATCTCCATATGCCCCCTCCTCGAAACCATTGATCGAAAACCAGGTTAGACAAAAACGAGTATAATTATCAAACTCATTCTCTGACTCTTCCATCACTTCATCTAATATTTGGTTTATTAAAATTAGTGCGGATCTTACGCTCATTATACTTCCGTCATTCTCAACCACTTTCTCATACCTAGAAAAAACACCAATTCCAGGACCAATAATTGATTGTTCCAAATCCACTGCTGCAATATTGGCACTTCTCATATGATCTAAACTTGTAGATAACTCAGCCTTAAGCTCTTGCATAAAGCTTCTTTTTGGAATTATCTTTCCATTCCGATTTGGATTAGGCCTACAAGTCAATACGATAGATGATGCAAGTGCGTTGTTTCCCATACCAATCATTCTTGTTGATTGCTCACTTCTTAATGGCCATGTACCAGTTATTCTCAAACCTGAATTTATTAATGCACTTAAAAATGCTTCCCATCCAGAGGATACTCTATTGTTATCGCTTAGCTCTGATTGTTTAAATGCATAGTAAACCGTCATTGGATATAGATTATTTATTGTATTTGATAAATTTGTAAAAACCTGAGTCATTCCTTTTAAGAAGAAATCATTAGCAAGCTTTTTACTTTTATGCCTAATTGGTGACGCAATTAATTCCGTACTTTTAGGCACCAATACAGTTTTAAAATAATTTGGATAAATACTTTTCAATGAATTTCTCATCCATACATAGAAAAAATCTGATAAATCTGCATATCCAATATTGTCATAGTAAGGTGGGTCTGTTGAAATTACAGCACCTAATGAAAGTTTTTGAGAGCTAGCATCCTCAACATAAGCTTTACCCATCTGGTAAGCTGGTAATTTTTCGATGCATTTGGATTGATATTCAATATTATTGATAAATCCACCTACATTTTTTCCTAGCATATTTGCTTCGCCAAAGTCCCAAACCATCGGAACAGCATGACGATTAAACAAGCCCATAATTTTTTCATTTCCAGCCCTCCATCCAGTTAGAGAATTGTTAAAGTCAGCCGTTCTGTCTATTGAAAGTGCAATATAGGTTGCAATACATTCTGCATAGGCTATTGCACCACTTCCCCCCTCAGAAATTCTCTTTCCCTTTTCAACCCCTTCATTCACTAAATCATTTGTTATTTTTTCAATTACCTTAGGTATACATTCAGAAAACGTTATAAGACCAAGCATCTGTCGATTTAAAAATAAATCTTTATGTTCAAGCATTCCATACTCTTGAACCCTAAAACCTAACGCTTTCGATGGCAGTTTTGTTGTAATTACGTTATCAGGATAGGTTATATTTTTTATGATTTTTTCATATTTTTCATCAGGCTCTACATATATTTTTTCCCTATCTCCCTGAAGAGCTATTGCCACTAATTTAAAACCAATTTTTCCTTTTTTCCCTTGTTCTCTTATATAATCAAAGGGAATAGGTGTATTTGAAATTACACATCGCCCCCCAGAACGACCAATTGTGCCAATAGTATTTTTACTTTTATCGTTGTATGTCACTCTAATTGAATACGTATTGTTTTTAACTTCAACCTTTAATTTTGTATTATTTTTTTTTGACAGTAAGAAATTCTTTATTAATGGTACTTTTTGTCCTTTCAAAAAAGGATCAGGACTTTCTACGGTTCTGGCCCATATCCATGCAACAACAGGTAGCTCTCGACCTAAATATTTGTTAAACTGCTTGTTGATGCCAACATGCTTATCCGTTATTTCAATATTCTTCCAATTATTTCCAATTAAGTCATTTACGATTTTCCATACCCAATATCCATACCTTCTTACATCTTCAGCAATAACATCAAGACTCCTCTTATATTTTTTATTTTTATTTAATTTAATCAAATCTGTTTCAGTATATTCGCCATATGGTTTTTCAACATTAAAAGCATAGGGTAGCTCTATCATTGATTTTGTTATAAGTGCAGCGACAGGGTTCAAATCGCTTCCAACCGAACTTAATCCTAAACGTCCTGCTTCTGTAGGTATTGCACCTCCTCCACAAAAAGGATCATAGATAAAAGGCAAGGCACAACCATCAATTTCAATATTGTTAACTCTGCAATTTATCAACCAAGATTTTTTTATTTCGGAATATGCTAGTTTCATCAATTCTTCATCATCACTATTTTTCCAATCTGAAAGTTTTTCGATTATTTTAAATAAAGACTCTTTCTTCTTTAAGGCGTCTCGCATACTCCCTTTTTTTGTAATATTAAATTCACTTACCGGGTCGTTTACCAATTGAGCGAAAATTACTGCTCGTGCAGCAGCAAATGGTCTTCGGGCCCACCAATGGTGAATTCCCCTTGGATGAGAGCCAATACCAGGGAGCTTCTCATAAGCACTGTTTGCATTAATTGTTTCAAGTGGTATAGATGTCTCAATTATTTTTTTTATATATACTGTCATTTTATCTCACTCGATTTTTTATATAGTTCTTTAATTTTATAATTAATACTAGTTGCTTCAAAATCAGGTTCATTTGTGAAGGGCTCCCTAATATATACAGGGTCTTTTGCAATATCATTTTCGATCTCAACTATTGCGAGGATAAAACTATCTGGCTTATTCAAGCCTACTAATATTTCATTTTTAGTTATTGTTACAGTTTCTGCACCAAAGACACGGCCTTTTACTTCGATAAACCTAAGGTTACCTTCTTTATCTTTAGATTCAATGTCATAACCACATTTCTCATGGCTAACATCTCTTGGAACATTTCCAAGACTTCGTTCTACTTCAAAGATTTTATTCATCGCAATCATTTCTGATTTCTTAGTTTCTTTTGCAAAGAGCCCTATTTCCTCAGAAGATTTTCCTTCTATCTTTTGAAGAAATCCTTTCGGTATTATCAAGGCACCACCAATAACTACGGGAGGAAGAGGGGATACCTGTCTTTCTTGTTGGATTTCTAGTTCTCTTTTCTTTAATCTTGTAGCAAGATCATCTGCTCTTTGCTGTGCTTTTTTTGAATTTAACTTGGTATTTTTCTTCTTTCCAGACTCTTCTTGAAGTCTTAGCTGCTCTGAACGATGATCCCAGTATCCTATTTCCTTAGTTAACCTTGTCTTAACTGCTTTTAATGTTTTATCTAATCTCACAAAGATTCTTTCTTTTATTTCGTCAAAGTGCCTTGGGACTATGTTTTCTATTGCGTAGGACACGGCCATATCTTCTGGTGAACTCAATTGTGACAGTTTTTCTTCAAGAGTAGGTTCTAATTTGATTATCTCATCATCTGTTAGCGGCCTATAATTTAAGAAAGGGGCATAGCCTGCTTGAACAAATTTTTCTACATTAGCCTTATTTTCATAAGACTTTATATTTCCCTCTAAAAAAAGCATCTGCTTTGAAATTATTCTTCGATGCCCATCTTTATTAACTCGACCATCTTGAACTCCATGTTCAAGATAGACTAGTAAACGTAAGTCTTCTGAACAATCTTCTGGATCTACTAAAATTGCACCTTGTTTTAGAATATCTTTATTTTTCTGTAAGATTATATCTATCGTTGCATCTAGCAGGGGATGACCTGGACAAATATACTCTGCACGTGGTTTTCCCTGAGGAGCTATAAGATCTTTTTCAAATGTAATCCGTTCGTATCTTTGTAATACTGATTGGCCCTTTCCAATTACTCTATCAGTATTTCTAATTTGTGCTGGAACGTGCGAGATTTGATATCTTCGAGATTCCCTTTCTTGTATCGAGCCTCCTAACATTTTGAATGACTCTTTAAAAAATGCCTCGATATAATGTGGTTGGAGCTTCTTTGCTTCAGCTCTTTCCATTTGTTCCTTAATTTCTTGAACTTTAATGCTATCCATTGAATCATGACCAATAGCATTTTCTTTTATTAGCTCTTCAAGTTTCTCTCTGTCTAGTGATGAGTCTATTACTTGATCAAGTCGTGCTTTTACATCAGGTCTCTCTCCATACCTAACAGCCTCAACCAGTAGGTCTCGCAATGTTCTATTGTCAAAAGTAACTTTGCCTAAGATATCAAAAACTTGACCATGGAGTGCATCTTTTTCATTATCGAGTTTTTCTAATAATCTCTGATATACTTCGCCTTCTCTTGTCTCAGATGCAACAAGATTCCATAAGTGACATACTTCTGTTTGACCAATTCTGTGTATTCGTCCAAATCTTTGTTCGAGACGATTAGGGTTCCAAGGTAAATCATAATTAATCATTAAATGTGCACGTTGTAGATTCACACCTTCGCCAGCGGCATCAGTTGCAACTAATATTTTCACATTGGGATCATTAAGGAATTTATTTTCGGAATTTTTTCTTTCTTCTCTGGCTGATCCCCCATGAATAGTAACAATAGAATCGCCTTCTCCAAAAAGTGTCGAAACTCTATTAACTAAATAATTTAAAGTATCTTTATGTTCTGTAAAAATTATTAACTTACGTCTAGCTCCATGTGAATCATACATTGAACTATTTTCTTGAAGTAGTTTAGATAGCTCATCCCACTTTCTATCAGTTCCAGAGCGTACAACTTGATTCGCTGTATTTTCTAAGTCTTTTAGACTTCTAATTTCTGCTTCTAATTCTGGAATTGTTTTACTTGCAGTTGCCTGATCAAGTACAAGCTCTTCTTGTTGTTCGACCTCAAAATCTGGTGCATCTTCAAGATCTTCCAAATCCTCTACTGAAAGCTTAACATCTTCTTTCAAACTAACTTGCTCTAATGATTGCCCACGAGCTGCAAGTTTCGCTTCGTTCAAACGGTTTTCAAGCCTCTCTCTTCTTCTTTTCAAACTTTCATATATTGCTGCAGGTGATGATGCCAATCTTCGTTGTAATATTGTTAGTGCAAAGCCTACTGTTCCTCTTCTACCATCATTTTCCAAAGCATCGGCTCTGTTAAATTCATTACGAACATATTCTGTTACATCTGTATATAATTGAGCTTCAAGAGGCGATAGTTCATAGTTAACTGTGTAGGCACGTCTCTCTGGAAAAAGTGGCTTCCCATCAAACTTCACTAATTGTTCTTTTACTAATCGTCTCATCATATCTGATGGATCGATCGAGTGAACTCCTTCTCGAAATACACCTTCAAATCGGTCACCATCTAAAAGGCCAAGAAAAAGCTGAAAATCTATGTCTTTACCATTATGTGGTGTTGCTGTCATAAGCAGAAAATTTCGGGTAACTTCAGAAAGGAGTTTACCAAGTTTATATCTTTTAGTGTATTTTACTTCTCCTCCCCAATATGAAGCAGACATTTTATGGGCCTCATCACAAACGACAAGGTCCCAATCTGTAACTCTAAGTTTTTCTTGTATATCTTCATTTCTACTTAATTTATCCAGACGGCAAATCACTAATGAATTTTCTAAAAACCAATTTCCCGTTCTTGCTGACTCGAGTTTGTCGTTTGTTAATATTTCAAAGGGAAGATTAAATTTATGATATAGTTCATCTTGCCACTGTTCGACTAAGTTTCCAGGACAGACAATTAAACACCTTTGTAGATCACCTCTTGCAACAAGTTCTTTTATAAGAAGACCTGCCATAATCGTTTTACCAGCACCTGGATCATCTGCAAGAAGAAATCGTAATGGTTGTCTTGGTAACATTGACTCATACACAGCTGTGATTTGATGAGGTAATGGTTGAACTAATGATGTATGTACAGCAAGAAGAGGGTCAAACAAATATGCAAGTCTGATTCGATAAGCCTCCGATGCTAATTTTAATGCATATCCATCAGCATCAAAACTCCATGGTCGACCATGCTCAACAACACTTAGTTCTATTTCCTTTTCTCTTAGAACAACTTCTTGTGATACTTTACCAAATGAATCTTTATAGGTGAGTGTAATGGCGGAGCTACCGTGCCATGAAATATCAATAATAGTTACTAGGGAGTCAGGTAAAATTCCTTTAACGACTGCCCCACGTTGAAGGTCTTCCAATTTGACCATACCGTGCTCCTAAATATGCAACTCAACATAGAGAGAAAAATCTCCTGTGATAAATTAAAAAAATCTTGCCTAAATAGTTTATATTACACATGAACTATAATCAATTGGATTAATGACATTAAGGAATCTTAACTATATTGAAGAAGCTGATATTTTGTCTGTAATAGTCTTTTTTAATTTTACTGAGTTGAATTCAGAACTATGACAAATCTCTAAAGATCTTCTCCCAATCTCACTAGCATAATCATATCTATCATCAAGATAATTAAATCTAAATAGATAAGCATCTTGCTCAACAATAACCATCCCGATCGAGTGGTCATTGTTAAAATCAATTTCACTATCAAAAGAAGAAAAATTTCTTACTGCTTTTATAATTTCAGCTCTAAATTCTGAATTTTTCACCTTGTGTGAAAGGCTTATTTCTATTTTTCCCATGGCTAAATTCTTTCTGAGCTTATCATTTAAATCTGCTACAAGGTGTCTTCTTGCGTTCATTTATTCTCCTCTAGACCTGACAATAACTTTAAGATATTATGTATTATAATACAAGTAATTATATACATGTATTTAAATACATTATGAGTAGAGCTAAAAATACAGAAGAGCAAATTAAGCTCGCAAAACTATTTTCTAAGAGATTGAAATTAGAGCGAGAAAATATGGGGCTGAGTCAAAATGAACTCGCAATGAGGACTAATATATCAATTGATACGATAAGATCTCTTGAAGGTTGCAGAATCAAGACACCAGGACTATTTATGGCCTATAAGCTTGTATTGGCCTTAGATGGAAAAATTGAAGAATGGTTAAACGAAATTGATGAACAACTATGATATTTAAATTTTGTACTTTTTTTTAATTGTCTTAATTCCTTCTCTCAGAGCTTCAACAAATACATCGTTCTTTCTAATCACATAGCTATTTTCATCTCTATTATCATTAAGTATTTGAACAAGCTCTTCTATCTCAAGAGTAATCTCATCTTTAGTTGCTTTATCAAGACGAAAAGATAGAAGTGGATAATCATTTGGGTGTTTTTTTTCTTTCTTTTTGAATCCAAGTGTCATGCCTAACCTATTAATATTATATAATTAATTATCCTATCGGTATTTGTTATATAAAACATTAGAATATAAAAAATTATAATACAATATTTTATTGCACAATTTTACACATCGTGTTATAATAACTTTATGAATAAGCAACTAATAACCAAAACATTGATTAAATCTTATGTAGACTGCCAGAAGGGCCTTTATCTAGAGCTTAACAATCCAGAGTTAAAACATCTTAAGGATGATCCATTTCTGTCATATTTAGCTAGTGAGGGTTATAAATTTGAGGACATTGTTATTTCTCTTTTTCCTAATGCGAATCTCCAAGCAACATTTACGAGTAATGGTGTACTTATTCGTACAGATATTTTAACTGATGATGCACTAATTGAAGTGAAGTCATCTACAAGCGTTAGAAGCGAAGACATTTTAGATATCGCAATACAAGCATGTATTCTAAAAGAGACGGGCAATGATCCTGGTGTATATAAGTTGGCCTTTGTTGATAACACTTATTCATTAGCATCTGGCCTTGATATTAATCGCTTAGTTCGTTTTGAGGACGTAACGGCTTTGGTAGAAGAAATCCTTCCTGAAGTTGAAGATCTTATCAAAAATGCTAGAAAGACCGCTAATGCAAAGAAATCTCCTAAAAGAGAAGTTGGTCGTCACTGTTTATCATGCCCATTTATTGAAAGTTGTTCTCCTGAGTTATTGGATTATTCAATATTCCATCTTAGAAGGGGTGGAAAAAAAATTGATGACCTCTTAAATGAAGGTGTTAAACATCTAAAAGATATTACGTCTTCTACTAATCTTTCAGGCTATCAAGAGCTTCAAGTGAAGGCATCTAGTATTGGTGATATTATTAACAGGGAAAGCATTAATGCTACCCTGAATACTTTGAGATATCCCATATATTATTTGGATTTTGAAGCAGCTCCAATCTTAATTCCTAGATATGATGGTTCTTCTCCTTATGAACAGATAACTTTTCAAGTATCAATTCATATTGAGGAGTCGCCAGGAGCTGAACTTAAACATATTGAATTTTTACATGATCAAGATACTGATCCTCGCCATGACCTTGCTCAGTTTCTAGATCAAAACATAAACGAACAGGGATCTATTGTTGTCTATCATGCCAGTTATGAAAAAGGACGACTACAAGAGATCGCTGACAAATATCCTGAATATTCAACTAAGATGAATGATTTTATTAGCCGTTTATGGGATCTTGAAACTATTTTTACAAAGGGCCATTACATTTCATCTAAATTTAATGGCAGCACTAGTATTAAAAAGGTGCTTCCTGTTCTTGCTCCAGCATTAAGCTATCAAGATCTTAATATATCAAATGGGGCTGATGCCTTTATAAGTTATCTTCAAATGATTGATGATAATACAACCTCAAGGAAGAAACGAGAAATCTATAACTCGCTTCTGCAATACTGCAAAATGGACACGTATGCGATGTATGCAATCGTGGAAGCTCTGCGGGAGGTTTGCCATGAATAGTTCTAGATAAATTTCCTAGTTATTAACATTTTATGATCGTCCCAATGCTCACATTCTGAGTAAGTGGAGAACTTTAACTTTTTTCATACGAGGTAAAAATGAAAAAACTATTTATTTCTGATCTCGAGCAAGAAACAGGAGTTTCGAGAAGAAATATTTATAAATACATTAGAAATAATGCTTTCTATAAAAAGTTTAAAATCAAAACGATGTCTGAGCTTCCAAACGGCGTTTCAAAAGGATCTCCAGCCAAGGTATTAAGCCAAGAACAATACGATTATTTGAAGGATAAAATAGAAAGTGATCCTAATTTAAAAAACAACGAAGACCCAATGGATGGCAAGGATTGTGTTTACGTCGTCGACCTTTGTCCCAATGGCTTTATTGTTATCAATGGCCAAAAACAAAAACGCTTTAAGATTGGCTACACTTCAAGATCTCCCAAAAAAAGAGAAAAAGATTATAGAGTGAGTAACCCTGAGGCCGCCATCGTCATGACAATGGAGCTTGGAACTTCTGAAGAGCAGGTCCTTTTAAAATATATCAATGGAAAATCGTGCAAAAGGATTGGTAACACTGAACTTTTTGATGTCGAAGATGTGGATAAGTTCCTTAGTAAAATTCAAGAATTTTATGAAAATCTAAAATAATTTATAGGAGAATATTATGTTTGATCAATGCCAAGACCCAACTATTAAAAGTATCAATGTACCTGTTAAGCAAATCAAAGGAATTATAGAAAGTCCTAATGGTAATACTATATTAATATCAAATAACGCTATGGCCATTACTATAGACCTTGATGGAAATATTCTTAACTCTGGCCAGCTTCTCCCAAGCACTGAAATCTTAAGTTTTGTAGAGTATGAAGAAGAGTTCTGGTTTACAACAGCTGATAAGCATATATATGTTATTAATTCAGACCTTCAAATTACTCAATCATTCTCTCTGGATTATGTAGCCACTTCCGTTGCCCCACTTGAAGATAGGTCTGCTTTGGTTATTTCTTACTTTGATCAGCAAACGAATCAATCTTTCTTTGAGTATCGTTCACTGCCAGAGTTAAATATTCTAGCAACTGGTTTCTATGGGCCAAAGACCCCAATTATTAGCTCAGTTGCATTTAAACATGATGGCCATATATTTCTAGCCTGTTGCTCAAAATCTGAACTTTCTCTTTTAAAAGTTCAGGGGCAGGAATTAATTAATATTCAGAGCTATTCTGAAGAGAGTGAAGGTAGGGAGCTAAACTATTCTCAATTGCTAGCTGAATCTAAGAGGTTTTTAGTCGATAATATGACAGGTAGAGTAAAAGCTGACCTTGAACCTTCTAAGTACATGGAGAAACTTTGCTTTTTTAGAAATGAAGAAGCAACTCATGGTGCCATTGCTAAAAGAGATAACTGGATTGCTTTTCTTAACCCAAATCAACTTAAAATGGTTAATTATGATACAAAAGAGAGCTATAAGTTTCAAACAAAGCTAGATAATCCAAACATCGTAAAAGTGCTCAAATACCATGTAATCTGCGTCTACGACAATGTTTTAAGCATCTATGACTTTAGGAAGCAATCACTGAAGTTCATCATGGATTGATAATCTACTAATACGAGGGAATTAGTATCAAAGGAGATTATTATGCTTAGAATTTATTATTCAACACTTTTAAACGAGTTTGTTTCAAAAGAAATCACAGAAGACAAAAGAGATGCTTTGGGCCCAGTATACTCTTCGATTCTAAATCAGTATCTAGATTATTATGGGCTTTCTCAAGCTTCACCAGTGGGTGAAGAACTCTATGATGTAGAAAAGCTTGGAATATATTTTGAGTCTCTAAAAGGAAAATACAGTGGTACTACAACGCCAGGAATAAAGTCCAAACTAAGAAAGATTAGAGATTTTGGTATCAAACTCAGCTACAATCATGACATTGTAAAACTACAATTTGGTGATTCTCTTGCTCATATTTTAAATATAAAAAAGATGAGTGGGACGAAGTTGGCTCAACAGCTAGAGTTAAGACCTCAGACAGTCACTGAATGGATTTCAGGAAAAAATCTACCTTCTTATAAGCATCTTAATAAAATTGGAAAAATTGAAGATATACTTGAGGTTCCAAGGGGTGTTCTTAAAAGTAAACTTGGTAGAGTTGCTCATGGAGAAAGAATAAAACTTCTTGATGCCAGAGAAAGAACTCCACATGGGCTAAAAACTAGTAAATTAAAGCAGAAGTCCTACTATCTTCCTTTAGATCAAATGCCTCAAAATGTACAAGATGACATTGCTACCATGGTTGCATTTTTTACTTCATCATTTCCACAAACTATTCATCCTAAGTTCAAGCGGGCAAAAAAGCAATTTTGGAGAATAAAACCAAACAAAAAGGAAAGTGGAAAAGCTCTTATGGTCATTAAGGACATACAGCAATTCTTTGGTTTTCTCACTTCTCCTTCTGATCATGCTGACCCATTGCAAAGAGGTCTAGATATTCCCATCAATAAATTATCTCTTTCACTTTTAATGAACCCTGAGTTTATTGGAAAATATGTTCAGTTTAGAATGGAAAGAAAGAAAAATCTTACTACTGGAGTTAAAAGAATTTTAGATCAATTTAAAGTATTTTGTCGTAAAAAGTATGGTTACATAAGACAGCATACCAAATTAGGTCAAGAATATTTCGTCATTCAAAATGGACAATATATTTATCCCTATCAATCTTGCAACCCCTCTGATTGGAATATGTTATGGGATCAAATATGTGAAGATACTCACGAATACCTTGATGATACTGTAGAGTCCTCCGTTTTTGTTTCAGATGTTAACACCTTTAAAACTATTGAAAACATTGTTGAAACAGATATCTTACCACAAGTAAAAGATATACTAGACTGGATTAAACTAGATGCATCTTTGAAGGGATTAGGTACTGTAACTACGGCACAAAAAAAGAGAGACTCTCTTCTCTCCATGTTGATCTTTTTATTCGAATTAAGAATTGATCACTATGCAACAATGGAGTTTGATAAGCACATCTTTGAAAAAAATGGTGAGTTAAAATTCAGAATATTCAGGGATGAACTTAAACGTCCAGAAGTATTAAAAACTCCTTATGTAACATTAACGATCCCAAGGGATGTTGCTGCTCAAATTATGGAGTATAAAAATATCCATCGTCCACATCTTTATGGTGCTAAAGAAAGTAATAAGGTTTTCCTTTCAAATCCTTCTGGACGAAAAACACCAGAATCAGTTAATGGTGTGCAAGCAAGGTCACTATCTTATGCCTTCAAGTCTTTAATGTCTCTTTACTCAAACAGTTCTACAGGGTTTGGCCCACATGCTGTAAGAAAAATTATTACATCAGTTCTCGATAGAAAGCGTGACATCGCAGACTTTGATAATGCTGCAACCCTGGCCATGCATACACCAGAAGTTAGTAGAACCTCTTATGCTGCCAATGAAATTGAAGCTGCATTTGAGCATTATGTTGCTCGTCTTCAACATGCAGGAATTTTATCTATGCCAGAAGGGGAAAGAAGGAAGATACAGGTTGATGAAATTGACTATCATGATCTTCTTATTAAAAATAAAGAGCTTGAAAAAATGCTTATTGAAGCTCAAGAGAAACTTGTTAAAGTAGGAGATAAAAGTTTATCTCTTGTAAGTTAAGAAAGTTTCTTATCTGCAAGCCACTCATTTATTTCTGTTACGACTGACTCTAGGGTAGCAGGTATTGATAATTGGCTTGCTACCTTTCCAAGCTTTCTTAAGTGAGCTGCCCAAAGTGTCTGCATTGCTGCAAATTCATCTTCATCAAAGGATACAGGAAGCTCTTTATTCGTATTACGTGTTGTAAAAGTAGTATCAATACTATTTTGTAGTTTGGCTATATCCAAAAGACTTTTCTCTCTGCTTAGCAAAAGAAGATCATGAAAATCCTTCATCCTACTGTTAGCAGCTCCTTTTGATACTACAGTTTCAAGCTTCTCTGCAAAAATTGTCTCAACTGGATATATTTGAAGTGTTATTGCTCCCTCAAAGATTGGCTTTCCTTTGTATTCATACAACTCTAATGACTCAAGCTTTGGATCAACAAGATCTCCAACTCCAATATCTACTTGGATCTTATCCTTCATCTTTTGACCAAATGTCAGATCAATATTTAATCTATATCCAGGATAATTCATATGAGGTTGTTCAAGAGGGACAACTTCAGCAAACTTAAAACTGAATCCATCTTCAATTTGTACACTACAAATTTCAATAAATGATTTTTCTATATTTGGGACATCAGCATTAATTTTATTTGCCAAAAAATCTACATCCTTTGTTTCTCTACCAATATCAATATAATGGGAAAGAAGTAGACCACCTTTAAATATAAATTGATCCCTATATTCAGAGCCTGAAATTCTCGCAAGAAACCTTTCTAGCACTAAAGAACGCCACACCTCACCAAAGTCTTTACCTTCATCCTTAGCAATGCTTTTAATTCTCTCTTTAAGTGCCTGCTCATTCATGTTGTGACCGCCATAATATAAGGAGCTATTTTAACTCTTAGCTCTTTTGCATATTTTTGAAGCTTTTTAAGATCAAGCTTATCTTTTCCACTTCTGGCCAGTGCAGCCTTAAGGGCCTTAACTCCTATCTCAACTCCAAGATATCTAAAGGAATCAAGAATTGTACGTTCTACATCAAAAATTTGAACCTTTTCACTTCCAAGAGCAAATTCAGTTTTACCTAGATCGATATTTCTCATTCTAACTATTCTGGCCCCACTTCTTCTTGGTGCTCTTGAGCTATGTGAAACAGCAATCCAATGGGCACGTGGAATTTCATCTGTTAGCTCATAAAGGGTGAGAGCAGAGATAAGACAGATCACGCCATCAGGTATACTTTTAGATACAAGAACAAGATCTTCATAACGAAAATCAACGTCAAGGTCTTGATTGGAGCTTCTGTATACACCTCTATCAACACGCTCAATCATTCCTTTTTTGATATAATAATTTATCAGGCTCGGGCTTATACCTAGCTCTCTGGCCTCACTTGCTCTAAAGACTGTTTTCTTTAGTAGTGGTTTAAGTTTCTGAAATTGCGTATTAGTGTTCATGTCTTATTTTAACATATGTACCCATACTGCACAAGTGGGTACATATATTAAATTTCAACTCGTGCATGGTAATTTCTTAGTGATATCAGAAACTTAGATCCATCTATAGGGTAAAGATACATGGCCAGAGCTAGAAAAACTTCCCAAATTACCAACTCTTTTGTCAGGTAGTTCATGTAACTCAGATAGAAGCATCTCAACAAAATATCAATATTATCAATAGGTTAAATGGCAATTTGAGCAATTATGGTAATGACTTTTTGCTCTTTTATTACCATAAGATTATTCCTTGTAATATCAAGCACTTAAGCCATTTTTAGAGCAATCTCAAATTACCATGATAATTCATTAATTTGTAGATCCTTATGTGAACTTAAACAATTTATATAAGGAGATTATTAATGAGTTCTATTTATGTAGACATCATCGTTTCAAGATTAATGAAAATTTACGAGACGGAGTTTGGTGGGAAACCTAACGGCAGATTTAAAATCTGCTACCAAAGAATGCAGCAGGTGACAGGGAAAACAATTATCAACTCTACCTTCTTTACTCAATTACAGGAGTGTGCATTTAACTCTGGTCTTACCATTATCAATTTAGGAAGTGAGTTTGCGGTGATTGAAACTGGCATTCTTACTGGTTATCGTAACGTTCCTCAGGGCTGTATTGATAAAGTATTAAAGGAGCAAAGTCATGATCAAAGATAAAATTGAGAAAATTAAAACTGCAAATATATCATCAATACTTAGGCATTTTATACGGCTAAAAGCACATCAAAATAAATATAGGGGACTATGCCCTTTTTGTGACAATCGAAAAGAGACACTGTTTGTAGATGATCATAAATCCATTTACTACTGCAGTGAAGATGGTGGCGGTGGTGATGCCATTAGCTTTGTTATGAACTTTAAAGACATCACCTTTGATGAAAGCCTTAATCTCATCTTATCACTGATCGGCAACCAATCTTAACTTAGGTACTTGGGCCACTGATGATGCTTCTGGTGGTCTAGGAGGTGTATCCTTATGAAGCATTTTCTCTCTAAATGCTGCGTGAGCTGTTCTAGCACGCAGCTCTTTTCTCTTATCATCGTTCATATAGTTTTTCTCATTAACTTCCTTGCTGTGCCCCAAGATATAAGCTCTATCCTCTGCTGATATGCCCTTATCTCCCATCTCTTCATTCAAAGTGTTTCTAAAGTCATGAACTTGATAATCTTTTCCTCTATAGGCAAGACCAAAATGTTTACTGGCATCATCAACTAAGTTTTGAATACCTTTTAAGAAATCATCACAACGTTGCCATCGACCATGTCGATAAATTGGGAATAGGAAGCGATACTTTTTGTAAGAGGTCGTTCCACCCTTTGGGGTTATTCTTCCATATATTTCATGGTTTCTATGCTTTATTTGCTGAGATTTTATATAAGCAATACATCTTTCATCCAAAGGAATAATTCTCTTATGTCTATTATGAGTTTTAACCTGAAATCCCATTTCAATATTAGTCGGGCAATCAGGCTTATCCATTAATATGATGCTGTCAAAATTGTACTTATCGGGGTAGAGGTTTTCTTCACTAAGAGTAGACATCTCTCCCTTAGCAATACCTGTTGTTCTATAAAGATAAATCATCTCTTTTCTATCTGGATAATTAAAGGGTGTTTCAAATGGATAACTATCAACAGCAGAAAGTAATTCTTTGGGATAGGTTACAGTTCTTGTTCCAACGGTCTCATTTTCATGGCCATTAGTTTCAGGAGTAGAGCTAATAACTGCTGGATTCATATTAAGGCCAAGCTTTTTTGCCAGACAATTAAAATAGGCTTTTAATAACCTCTTGTAAGATGCTGCCGTTACAATATTAATAGGCTTCCCATTTTCAGCACACCACTTTTGAAGATTATCTTCTATTTGTTGCAGGTCATTTGTATCCACCTCTTCTAAATATCGCTTACCTGTACGTTTACTAACAGTTTTCAAAAGATATTTTAAAGTTGGCTCTTGCCTTGCGATATTACTATCTCTTTTACGGTGCCTTCCTTTATTAAAATCGGTGTAATATAAACTCATCCCATCTAAAAATAGTGTTTGGCCTTTTTTAGACTTCACTTCAAATTTTTCAAGCTTTGATATCGATTTAAGAGGAAAACATCCATTTCTAACAAGTGATTCAAACTCCCGTACCGTCTTGTTTCTAGCAGCTTCTGTCTTGCAGCTATCAGTCATAAGTCCATAATAATGCTCTCTTTTGCCAGTGGTTAAATAAAAAGTGATTCTGTATCCATTACGATATTTCTCAATCTTAGGGTTAGGAGAAACAATTCCACTGTACTTAAAGTTAGTTTTCTTAAAATCACTCCCGTTTAAATACAAACAATTTAACATTTGGCCTCCGACTAAAAATTTTGATGAAATCGAGATTTTCTCTCCAGAAATTCATCAAGATCTTTTTGAGTATAGATTTTATCTTTACCAATAAGCTTCCAGGTTATTTTCTTTTTCTTGGCATAATTCTTTAGTGTTTGAAGTTCAACTCTCAAGTAATCTGCAGCTTCTTCTTCTGTAAATATCGTTTTGGGGACTTTCAATGACTCAGCTAATTGATACATAAGCTTAATCTGAGAGTAGTCATATACAACCACTGGAGACTTCTTATTAGCCTTTTCGAATATCTCTTTATTCTTTTTCATGACGCAATATTAACATAAGACAAAACCACACGCAATACTTTTTCATTGCGCGTGAATATCGAGACTTTTTCATTGCTAAGCGTTTAAAATTAGGTGAATATATTGTTAATATGAAAAGTTCTAAATTTATAAATGATATTCTTAAAGACTTTGATGCCAGCATCAGTGGCTTAGCAACCTTAATAGAGGTAAATCCAGCAACGATTCATCGTTGGATTAATGATGAAATGGAGATCTCACAAGACAATATTGATAGGATCAATGAAATTTCCTCTATCATCAAAACAATTTCAGCTAGTGCCCACTGCCAAACAGGTGAAATTATTAAAACACTAGTTACTCTTAAAAAGTCGCCTCTATGGAAAGGATGGGATCATACTATTCAAATGCTTAGTGGAGCAGATATTTCTCTTCAAAATGAGGATTACCTAAAAAAGCATCTTCTTCAAAATCCTAATCTTCTTGAAGATGGATTAAGGCCACTCAAAAGAATCCCTTCAGGTTTAGATATCGATGCCCTATTCAAAGATAAAAGTGGTAATCATATAGCTGTTAAATATTATAAGAAGACTGTTGCCACAGATGAATACGGGAAAATTAAAATTCTTCTATCAACTCTCTCTGGCAAACTAGGCAAAAAGAACAAACTGATTCTGGTTGGCCCACGTTTTATAAATTCTTTTGTTGAAGTTTCAGCAAATGAGAAAAATCTCAAGCTTCTACAATTAGGTATCGACCTCAAGCCTATTCAACCGATAGGGCTTTTTTGATGAGTGAAGTTAAAAAGCAGCATTATGTACCACAGTGCTATTTGAGAAACTTTACTTTTGATAAGGATAAAACTTATATCTTCTGTAGAGACTTAGTTTCTGGCAGTGTATTTAAGCCTAATATTGAAAATATTGCTCAACAAAAATATTTTTACGATTTTCCAGATCAAGATGAAACTAATTTTCAAATCATAGAAAAATCATTTTCAAAGATCGAAGGGAATTATGCTACTTATCTAAAAAGGCTTATAGGTAACGTTCAAAGCGGGTATCTGCTATCTCCTTGCAAAAATGCAAGGATTATCACTGATGATTTAAAAGATGCATTCTCTCTTTATCTGTCTGTGCAATATTTTAGAACTCCAACACATAGACGAGCTATTCAAGACATGATGATAGGGACAGTAAACTGGATGCTGCCTCACTTTCTAGAGCACCATGCACCGCCACCACCAGAAGGTCTAAGTATTGATGATATATATGCAGAATATAATGAAGAATACGCTCCCATCCATCATGCCGAGTTTATGTTTAAGGATGAAACCATAGAACGGTTTTCTAGCCTATTTTATAACAAGGTGTGGGTCATTGGTTATTGCACTTCAGATTCGCTTCTTTATACTTCTGACAATCCTGTAGTTAAGCACTCCCAATTTAAATCACCAGTAAGAGGATATGGTCTAGGTTCTCCTAATGTTGAAATTTACTTTCCTATCTCATCTAGGATTGTCTTAATGTTATTTGAAGAAGGACTCTATGATGGTCATATAAGCAAAGAGATAAAGGAGGATTGTATTTATGAGCTTCCTGAAGAGTACATTAGATATATTAACAGCATGCAGGTTTATCAAGCCCAAAGACAAGTCTATTGTGAAATAGATGACTTTAATCTCGTGGATGAGATGATTAAAACAAACCCTGAAATCACTTCTAAAGACAAACCTCAAATCGTTATTAATTAGCTTCCGCTTACACGCCAAAATGAGGTATTCGAAAATTTTTAAAAATAAAAGTTTGCGTGCAATTTGCGTGCATTAAAAAGCCTCTTCGAAAAGAGGCTTTTAAGTATTTGAAATGGCGGAGGACAAGGGATTCGAACCCTCGAACGAGTTTCCCCGTTACACGCTTTCCAAGCGTGCGCCTTCGACCACTCGGCCAATCCTCCGCTTAAGAGAAATGAGATTATAAAATATTAGTTATTTAGACAAGTGACGATCGCGCTTTTGACGAAAGAATTTTGATAATAATTGAGAGCACTCAAAGTGATTTACGCCCCCCATAATACTAAAGGTGTGATTTAATCTTTTATCTAAATGAAAATTATAACCTAGACTTAAAGCCCCACCCTTACGATCGTAGGCCCCAAAGACGACTCTTTTAACACGTGCTTGAATTAGCGCACTGTAGCACATTGGACACGGCTCAAGAGTTACATACACAGTTGCGCCTAATAATCTCCAATCACCTAAGTTCTGAGCAGCCATTTGGATAGCTAAAATCTCAGCGTGTCCACAAGGATTGTTTTCTGTTTCCTTTAAATTATAAGTACTCGCTATGACCTCATTATACTCAGATACAATGACACAACCGACAGGTACTTCATCTTTAGCAAAAGCAGTTTGAGCTTCTTGATAGGCCTCTTGCATAAAGTGTAAATCTTCATTCATCAGACTTACCTTTTAAGTCTTCAAATTTTCTTCTAATTTTTAGACGATTAGTATTATTCCAAACTTTTAAAAGACCGTTATAATTCTTCTTTTCTTTTTCATTTCTTAAATAAAATTCAACACCATAACGAATAGGTCTTCCTTGAATTATTTCTTTACTTGTTTTTACTACTCCTACTAATTCAAAGTGGGACTTTTGATTATCATATTCAATTATAACTTCTTCATTAAGAGGGATGTTCTCAAAAGACTCAACACAAGCGGCACCACGGCGTAAATCCGTAATACGTGACTTGTGTGACTTATCTCCAATTTTTAATATACTTTTTAAATCACCTCTGTATCTAAAATCATACTCCCACCATTGAACTCGTGGATAAAAGAGTGGTGAAGACATTATATAGCAATTAATTGCAAGAAAGAGCATTGCAAGAAATGTAAGATATAAGACAAGAAGATTATAATGAATAAATGTATACTTCAGAATAAATTTTAAAAAGAATAAACCCAAGAGACCACTTATACCCCAAAAAGCATAATTTCTATTTTTCTGAGCTTTAAAATAGAAATTAAAGGCACCAACTATAATTATGATTTCAAATATAAAACTAAATTCAATTAATGCCTGATCAAAAGTTCTAGTTAGTATAGATAAACTCAGTGTTAAAAAAGCCAAAATATACTGTACGATCTGTGAACGTTTATAATCTTCATTTAGATCAAGTTCAAAAAAAGTTTTCATTCTACTCATAAGTTGTCTCTATATCTTCTAATGTTGTTTTATCTTTAAAATAGATTGGGTCTTTGTAGTTTGTTTCTATTCTATATGAATCGAAAGTATTTTTAGTTCCTACAAAGGTAATACTATCATTATCTTTTATACCATACTTTTTAGTTAGGTTTAATATACTATAATGACTTTCCCTACTGCGAAGATGTTTTACAGGGTATATATAGTTTTTATAATAAGAGAAACGAGCACCATATTGATAATTGTCAAAAACGATATGTGGCTCTGAGTCTAGACTATAGAACTCTGCAAATCTTTTTTGCCAACCATGGATTTCATTTAAGCGATCGACCTTCTCACTTAATCCAAAGTCATAAATCAATATGAGCCTAAAAGTAGAAACAATTATTAATGAAGGAATTAAAGTTATATAAATAGCTTTCTTTTTTTCAATGGATTCTTTTAAAGCGAGAATCAAAAAGGCGGCACAAGCAGTTACTATCCAATTCAGCTCAATTGCATTTCGAAAAGACATTAAAAATACAAAAGCAAAGAAGCCAATTGAGTTATAAAAGTAGATTTTGTTAGTTTTATTTTTCCAAGCATTCTTTAATAAAATTGGAAATGTAAAAAAACCACAAACAAATGCTATACCTAATAAGTAATTAACCATATTTTGAATATCAAAATGTTTTTCTCTTCGACCAGTTAAATGAAATTTAAAGCTTACAAAGTCATGCTTATACTGCCAATAGATATGGGGCATATAGAGAATGATTACAATTGCAATAATTGCATAAAAGCTTTTTCTTTTAACTAGCTCTTTATGTGCAAGAACTGTGAAGAGTACAACGAGTAGACCATGATACTTGGAATAAAATAAAGCCGATATAACCAAGCCGAGTATTATTACATTTCTTAAAGAGTCGTCATTGATATAGTCCTCAGTTTTCTTCCAGAACAAAACACTAAAAAACAGCAAAGGTGTATCTGGAAGTGCAAAAAAGCCTGACGAAATTAATAAAGGGAATGCAAAAAATAAAATATAAAATAAGTTTCTATTTTTAGGGCTTACCATATCTCTCATTAGGTAAATTGTTCCAAGCATAAGAAGGGTAAAAACAATCCTTGTGAAGAAAACTCCATGTCCAAATAACTCGCCCAGCCAAATAGAAATAGCAACCATCGGTGGATGGTCGTAATAGCCAAAGTCTAAAAAACTGGAATACACCCAGTAATAGGATTCATCATAGGTTATACCAGTAAAAATAATCTGAACTAGGCTCAAAAGTCCGATTAAAAGAATCATATAATTTGAATTTTTTCTTATATCCATTGTCATAATTCTATCAAAAAAAAAGATGATTAGGCATTAATTGTTCACAGATTCTTCTCTAAACAAATATGCCATCTTCTATTATAATTTTAGAGTGCAACCAAATTTGAATAATAATATTAATACTAAGAGAACTATTACTTATGAAGTAATTCGTTATGTATCAATATATTATTTTACTGTCGCAATAATTCTTACCTTCATTCAGCTTTTTTATGAGTATTATAATATCAAGCAAGGTATCACAGAATACGTCCAA
>CAJXHA010000008.1 GCA_913053615.1 uncultured Bacteriovoracaceae bacterium
AAAGTAGCCTTTTTAGTAAAGTCTTCAACACTAATTTGAGAAACTTGTTCTTCTGAACACAGATAATTAAAAGTATCTCTCCAGTCTGGATATAGAGTAATCTCTAAGTTTGATAAAACTTCTTCACCAAGAACACCTCTTTCGGCATCTTCAAGAACCAATCTTTCTTTTACATCATTATAAGCAATTCTCGTGTTTGGAGATGTAATACTATTTACCTGAAAGCAGTCATTAATTTCATCTTCCAAGTGAGGATGTCTTTCTAAGAAGAAGTCTCTTAATATAAGAGAAACTTCTGAGTATTTTAAAGATGATAAGTTTTTTAATTCTTCTAAATTAAGACCTTTGAAAATAAAAAGATAACAAATGTATTGATCTTTAATCCATTTAAACCAAGAAATTAATGGGCCAGAGCTTAAGCGCTTAGTTAGTAAGCTTAACTTTTCAAACTGAGAAGCATATTCTGTTTCGACTTTAAAAAGCAATTCCCAGAACTTATTAAAATCATCTAAGTAACGACCTTCCCAACTCATGGTCTCAAAGTCTAATTCAATCCAGTCTTTGAAATGTTCCCTATCTTGGTCAGAGATTCTATTTTCCATCTACACTCTTTTTAATAATAATGAGATTCCTTGCCCACCACCGATACAGGCAGAAGCTATCCCTAGATCTTTATTTAATACATTTAATTGTCTTGCTAAGGTTAAACTTATTCGCGTACCAGTTGCACCTAATGGGTGTCCTATGGCCACAGCTCCCCCCCAAACATTTAATTTAGATTGATCAATTTCTAAATCTAGTGCACAGGCCATCACTTGAGCAGCAAAGGCTTCATTAATTTCGATAAGATCAATGTCTTTAATATTTAGGTTGTTTTTCTTTAAAAGATTTTGAATCGCAGGAACGGGACCTATTCCCATTATTTTTGGATCAACTCCTACTACATCACCATCTAAGATTTCACATAAAGGTTGTAAATTATTTGCTTTTACAAACTCTTCAGAAGCGACAATTACACTTGCAGCACCATCAACAATTCCTGATGCAGTGGCAGGTGTTACAACACCATCTTTTTTAAAAGATGGTTTGAGTCCTTTTAATCCCTCTAAATCAACATCGTATCTAATATGTTCATCTTTATCACAATTAACTCGGCCTTCACTTATTGGAACTATTTCATCTTTAAAGTGACCAGCTTCCATTGCGGCTATTGCTTTTTTATGTGACTGGTATGAATACTCATCCACAGACTCTCTAGAAATATTATTATTTTCAGCTAACTGCTCTGCAGTCATTGCCATGGGAATTCCTGTAAACTTATCAGTTAAAGTATCCATCAGCATATCAACTGTTTCCAAACTGCCATATCTAGTTCCAAAACGAGAACCGTAAACTAAGTGTGGCATCAATGACATATTTTCCGCTCCTGCAGCGAGGACACAGTTTGATTCACCAAGTTTTATCTGTCTAACAGCATCAAGAATAACTTGAATTCCAGATCCACAAAGTCGGTTTACAACATAACCAGGAGTATGAATTGGCATTCCAAGTTTTAAAGCTAAGTGCCTTCCAGCATACATAGTATCTGTTGTTGAAGGTGCTACATTTGCAAAAATAACATGATCAATCTGTTCAGGTTTTAAACCCAAGTTATCTAGTAAGTTTTTTGAACAACTTAGTGCAAGGTCTACAGGTGTTATCTTCTTTAAAGATCCACCGAATTTACCAAATGGAGTACGCTTTCCATTCACTAAAAACACCTTTTTACCACTATTTAGGCTCGATGCAGTCATTTTTGCCTCCTTGAAGCAGGTTTCACAGTAAAGTTATTATAATAGAGAATGCTGGAAAAGGCATCAATTAGGACAAAATTATGGATGGAATAAAGCAACAACAATTCAGACAACAACAAGAGGCTATTCAAAATAGACAAACTTTTGAGATCCGTAAGGCAAATAGAAACCTAAGAGAAGAACTCGATAAACTCAAAGATAAAAATGATACAGCTGTTGTTCGAATCAAAAATGAATATGACAAAGAAGTAGCTCAAACTCAAAACGAACTTGAGTCTAAACTTCAAAAAATAAGAAGAAAAAACCAAAAGATGTTAGCTGAAGAAGAAAAACGATATGAAAAGCTTTTGGTCGAGACAAAGAATTCTCATGACTCACAAATAGCAGAGTTAAAGCTCTCACAAGACAAAGAGAAAGAAAAAATTGAAAGAGATCACCAAGAGTATCTTGAGACTGCTAGAGAAAACTTTGAGCGTGAGAAAATAAAATACGAAGTTTAATTAAGAAGGAAGGATGATGGATCAAAAAAACGGTTATTACATTGATGGAAAAAAACAAGCTATTGAGCTTCTTCAACAATTAGAGGGAGACGAGAGAAATAAGCTTTTAAATAATATTGCTCTTAGAAATGCTCCTATGGCCCGTGAACTTTCAGAAAGAAGTTATTCATTTCGTGATCTTCTGAACGCAGACGATGAAACTTTAGAAAGAATTACTCAAGTAACTACTCCCGCTATAATTGGATTAGCTCTCTACCTTACTCCAAAGAGCTTCCAAAGAAGAATGTTAACAATTATGCCAAGAGATCGTGCTGAGCAAGCATTTAATATCATGTCTAGAGACCTAAGCTCTAAGCGCCAAGAGTGCTTAAAAGCTCAAAATAAGATCTTATCGAATGCAATTGAACTAAGTCGAAAGAATATTATTCGCTTACAGGCTTAACCGGTCTGTAAGGATTTTTTAATCATAATTAAATCATCGTCAGAAATACTTAATCCTGCGTAGAGTTCATTATCTGAAATCCTATGCTCAGAAATCATTTCTATTGAGTTATTAATTTTTCCCGAAATATTATTAAGAATATTACCAATCCAATCGCTGTGAGCATCAATGACAGCATTCATCTCTGAGGCTGAAAGACGTATTAACTCACAATCAGTGAGGGCTATTGCCGAGTAATAATAGGCTTTTTGTTCAGACACAACACAGTCTTCACCAAATAACTCTTTTTCCTTGGCCACGTAAAATAACTGCTCTCTTTTATCAAAAACTTTAACAAGTCCTACTTTTCCCTTAGAAATGATAAAGCAATCTTCTATCTTCTTACCTTCTTTAAAAAGTAAGTCGCCTTTCTTAAAGCTTTCAAACTTTACATCGCTATTTAAAGATAAATTCATTTTTTACCTCACCCTCAATTAATGTACCATATCTTAGTCCATAAGTTGAAACTTCTAAGTTTTCAACTGATAGCATCTCACAGATTGACTTAGCCAAGTATAAACCAGCTCTAATCGTTTTGCTTCTCTTGCCCAAAAATGGAAACTCATCAAGGAATTGCTCCGGTGAATATTTATCGTACTTCTCACTTAAATCACATATTCTGGAGTAACTAATTTGATGACCATGCACTTGGTTTTCAATAAATTCTTTATTTTCAAGGTCCATATTTGCGACTGATGTCATAGTACCTGCGACACAGTACAATTGTTTTGTTGGTTTTAAATTACTTAATTGATCTTTAAATAAGTTGAAGGCCTCATGCATCTTTTCATTAACAATATTTTTTTCAAACCAATTTGTTAATCTTACTGCCCCAACCGGCATACTAAAACTAAAGTCGAGATTAGAGTTAGTAAGTTTAATGAGTTCTGTTGAAGCTCCTCCAATATCCATAATAACCATGTCTTTGAGTTTACTTCCTAAAAGAATACCTTTAGTTGAATAATATGCCTCGGCTTCACCTGTAATAATTTTTATTTCAAGTCCCGTTTTCTCATATACTTCTTTAAAAAATGAACTTGCATTGGCAGCGACACGACTTGCCTCTGTGGCCGTTACAACAATATTGTTCACATCATATTGCTTTAGAATATTAGCGTAGTCTGCGAGAGCATTTAGAGAATCTTTCATTGCCTCAGGTATAAATTCACCTGTCTCGTCTAGGTTGCGACCAAGACCCGTTACTTGAGACTCATTTTCCAAAACCTCTACTATCTTCCCCTCATTAAGCTTTGCAATTAATAGGAGGATACTATTGGAACCAATATCAATAGAGGCATTAATCATATATTTTCCTTAAAATCATATGGGGCATGAAAAATTCCATTTTCATTAGATATTCCAGTAATCAAGCTTCCATCAGTAATATCAAAGCTTGGGTTTAATGCTTGTGAAGTCTTAGGAGCGATTCGGTATTCTTTATAATTTAAAATTTCTTCTTCTTCTCTTAGCTCAATCTCAATAGTACTTCCATCATTTGTTTTCACATCAAAACTATTAGTCGGCGCAACCACATAAAAAGGAATTCCATAATGTTTAGCGATAATTGAAAGATTACTTGTGCCAATCTTATTAGCAGTATCACCATTTCTGGCAATTCGATCAGCTCCAACCACAATGGCATCAATCAGTTTATTTTTCATTAAATAACTAGCACATCCCTCAACGACGACCTTATGCTTAATACCTAACTTTCCAAGTTCATATGCTGTTAACCTAGAGCCCTGCAAGTATGGTCTAGTTTCATCAGCATACACCATATTAATGGCGTTACTTTCATGCATAACTTGTATAACACCTAAAGCCGTTCCAATACTTCCACAGGCAAGAAATCCTGTATTACAGTGAGTAAGTATATTGTATTTATCTTGTGGTTTTAGTTCTCTTAAATGTTTAAATACATTCTCAGACATCATTCTATTATTTTTTTCAGACTTAATGATCTGCTCATGACCATAGTTAACCACTAAGTCATAGGCCTTATCTTTTTCTTTAACGCCCATGAGTAGTGAAAGTACGGTGTCTACTTCATACTTTAGATTTACAGCTGTAGGCCTGGCTTCAATAAGAAAACTTGCGGCACTAGAGAATTCTGTAAAATTAAATTCACTATTATTTTTAATCCAAAGAGCTAGTGTAAAAATACCAGTAAAACCGATACAAGGTGCACCTCTTACAACCATATCCTTGATAGCAGTATATCCTTCTTGTAAAGTCTTACACTTAACCAGAACTTCCTCATTTGGTAACTTTCTTTGGTCTAAGAGAATAAGTTCATCATCTTTAAATTGTATTGGAGGAATAATACTCATAGTTTTATACCCTTCAGTAATTTTTTTGCTTTATCTTCTAAATCTTTTTTAAGTTTCTTCTCTTCAGCTTTAATTTTCTTATTAATATCTTTTTTAATTTGTTTGGTTTTTGTTTTCTTCGCTCTAGTAAAGAGCTTACCCGTTGTATAGTTTATATCAGGGAGTAAAGCGAAATTTATACCTTCTAATAAGACTGGAATCGTTCTACGCCCGGTTTCTCTTTGGAGGTCTTTCTCATATTGGGCAACTCTTACAGACATAGTCATTTTTGACTTTTGTTGTGCTTGAAGCTTAATTATCCCTTCACCATCGATTGAGAATTCTTTATTAGTTCCTTGAACATTAAGTTTCTTGATATTTATTTGCTTATTATCCATTTGAAGAGAACTTGAGATTGAATCAAAGCTGGTAGTAACTTCATTATCTTTTTTTGCTTGTGATTTAAGAAATGAATATTGTTTTAGTATTGGTCCCAAAAAGTTTTTAAGATTAAAATCTTCGATGGTGCCATTTTTAATATTTAGTGTACCTTCAGCTTTATAATTAAGGGCGGTACTATAATCAGCATTTACTTTTATATTAGACTGCATGATTCCCTTCACTCGCTTAATTTCAATCGGTAAAAATGATTCGAAATAAACTAGATTTAAATCTGTGATAATCTGGCCAGAAGTTCTAATTGTGTTTTCGTCGAGTTTCACCTTTAAATTATTCGAATTAATTTTTCCAGCTTCAGGAAAGTTGATAAGAAAATTTTTAAATGAAAAAGTATTTTTTTTGTAATCCAATTTAGTTTCAACGTTAACTGGTAAGTCATTTATTTTTGAGTCAGAGAGAAGAAAGCTAATATCTAACTCTGGGATTTTCTGTGCAAATGATAGGTCTAGTGGTTCAACAGGTGTGGTTTCTTCTATTACTTCTTTATCTGTACTTGTAACCAGTGATATTCGCTCAAGCTTATGACTAAGGTTTTTAACATCTACATTAATACTAATTGGGCTCAAATCTTGTGGCTTTTGATAATTTACCTTGGTTTGAAGCTCTATTGTGGCAACACCTGTATCTAAGAAGCTTGTATTAGCACTAACTTCTAATGAGTCTTTTACCAGATTTATTTTAAAATCAGGTATTAGTTCATTATTTTGAACCTTTAAATTAAACTTCTTTGCGCTTTTAATAACTATAAGTGGTGCTATGTACATTTTTTGAATATCAATCTGTGCACTACCTTTGATTGAAACATCAAGACCGTCTAGAGCAATATCATTTTGCACTAAGTTGTCCTTTAAATTCAAAACACTAATGACATTTTGTGCATTAACTAGGAAATCAACCTTTTTAACGTTCAGTTTTTCTGAGGAATAAATTGCGTTTAATTCTCCACTTCCAACATTATCAATCTCATTTCTAAAATTTAATTCAATGAAATCGGGTTTCTTATATATGACAGAGCCTCGATGCTTTGACTTTCCAATCTTAAATTCATTATAAGCTGTATCCTCAACTTGTATCATAACATCCAGCTTAGCAGTGTTATTATTAAGGAGATCATTGATTGGTAACTCTCCCACAAGTGTAATATTAGTTCTTAGTTGCAAATTTTCACGATTCAAGTTTACTTTAGTTGAGACCTCAAAGGCGGTGGTCTTCTTTAAATTGATATTTTTTAAAGAAACTTTTTTAATGTCAAAACTACTTGTATCTCCAAGTTCTGTGTAATTAACTTGTGTATCATTAACCTTCAGATTTATTTTACTCTTTTCTAAAAACTTAGGGATCTCAAATTTTACTGACTTAGAGCTAGTATTTGAAGAGTCTGCTTTAATCATTTTTTGGAGGTTAAGGCCTTGTTCATCATTAATTATATTAATTATAGAATTAGACAGATTAACATCTACAACTCCACCGTTTGTCAAAATACTAACTATAGGTAGAAAAACTTTAATCTTCTCAACTTTGACTATTGAACTGTTTGATTGTGTTAGTTCAAGATTTGTAACATTGAACTTAATTTTCTGTCCAAGTGAGTAATCAATACTTTCGATTGTTGCCTGAGTATTATCTAGGTTTGACTCTATTGTTTTTATAGCAATTTTCTTAATTTTTTCAGGGTCAATTTGAGAGCTTATATAGACTAGAGTACCAGCAAATACCAAAATAAGAGATACGACAAAAACGAGTATGACTTTTAAAAACTTGCTCTTCAATTTACCCTCTCAAGAGGTGCAAACTTAACCATGAACTTCTTTTTAGCACCATTTTTGAAAAGAATTGTTACTTTTTCATCAGCACCGATTCCGTCGGAACTTAAAACTTTACCCTCACCATATAATTTATGTTTAATTTTAGACCCCTCAGCAAATTTAGATTTTTTCTTAACAGGTTTACTTGAGTCAACATAATAAGTTTTATCATCACTAAAGCTAGATGATTGATTAAACTCATCAAAGCTTTGATTTTTATTTGAATTTGTATTTTTACCGTAGAACTTCCATTCGTAATAATCCTCTGGAATTTCACTAATAAATCGGCTTGGTCCATTAAATTTAACGCTTCCCCAAAGCATACGTCCCTGAGCAAAAAGAATAAATAACTTCTTCATTGCTCTTGTCATAGCTACATAGAAAAGTCTTCGTTCTTCTTCAATTGCATCTTCACCTGCCTCTAAACTTTGAAAAGATGGGAACAAGCTTTCTTCAACACCAGCGACAAAAACATATGGATACTCTAAACCTTTTGATCCATGAATTGTCATCATAGAGACTTCTTTTCCAAGTTCTTCCTCACTCACTTCTGTGTCCAAGGTAATTGTTTCTAGAAACCCAACCATACTTGGATCTTCATAATCATTTTCAAATTGCTTAATGGCAGAAAGTAATTCTTCTAAGTTTTCTATTCTTGCTTGAGATTCATATGTCTTTTCACTTACTAATGAGTCGTAATAACCTGAGTTATGCAAAACATACTCATAAATATGACTAGGATCTTTTCTTTCAGCTTCAAATACTTTTGCCTCTTGAATTAAGTGTACAAACTCTCTAAGCGAGCTCTTAACTTTTGCAGAGAGTTTCAAATGTGAGAAGTCATCTGGATTATCTGTTATTTTTTCAATCACTTCCCATAATGAATAATTTAATTTTACAGCTTCATCTTCAATTTTTCTTAAAGTCTTTACCCCCAAGCCTCTTGTCGGAGTGTTAATGACACGACTAAGAGCAAGTGAATCCTTATCATTAACAACAACTCGAAGGTACGAAAGCATGTCTTTAATTTCTTTTCTCTCGTAGAATTTAATTCCAGCAACCACACGATATGGGATTCTAAGTGTTCTTAGGTTATCTTCAATTTGTCTGGACTGAGCGTTTGTTCGATAAAAAACAGCAATATCATCTCCACTAACACCATCTTCAAGTAGTCCTTGAACCGTATCAGCGATAAACTTCGCTTCAACTTTATCATCAGAGCATTCAATTATTTCTATTGAGTCTCCTTGGTCATTATCAGTCCAAAGTGACTTACCTTTTCTTTGAGTATTCTGTGAGATCACATGTGAAGCTGCTTCAATAATATTTTTAGAAGATCTATAATTTTGTTCTAATTTGATTAACTTGGAATCGCTGAATATCTCTTCGAAGTCGAGAATATTTCTTATATCTGCTCCACGCCAAGAGTAAATTGATTGGTCTTCATCTCCAACAACGCAAATATTCTTAGTCTGCTCTGACAAAAGTTTAATTAATTTAAATTGCGATCTATTTGTATCTTGATACTCGTCAACGAGGATATATTTAAATCTTTTTTGATATCGATCGAGAACTTCTGGAAAATTATCAAAAAGATTGAGTACACCTGTGATTAGGCCACCAAAATCAACAGCGTTTGATTTATGTAACTCTGTTTCATATTCCTTATAAAAGTCATAAAAAAGATCTTCTGTATCAACTTCATCTAATAGAGGGTCATCTGGGCATCCAACATAATGACCAGAGTTTTTAACATCTTCAATAAAGTATTGTACTTCAGATGGATGAATTTCTCTTTGGGAAATTCCACGCTTTCCAAGGATATTTTTAATTATTGTTTTCTGTTCACTTGAGTCATAAATTGTAAAATTTCTACTTAATCCAATGTATTGAGCTTCAATTCTTAAAAGCTTGGCACAAAATGCATGAAAAGTAGTAATTTGTAGTGCCCCAAGATCGTACTTGGAACTTGCTGCGACTCTTTCACGCATTTCTCTTGCAGCTTTATTAGAAAATGTAACTGCTAAGATTTGGTATGGACTAACTCTCTTCTCATCTAATAAATATTGAATTCTAGAGACTAGCGTTCTCGTTTTACCTGAGCCGGCTCCTGCTAGTACCATAACAGGGCCATCTGTTTGAACAACTGCTTCTTTTTGTGATGGATTTAAGTTCTCTAAATTCATTATTCAACAGTTACCGATTTTGCAAGGTTTCTAGGCTTATCTATATCTGTACCTTTTAGCTTTGCTATATAATAGCTTAATAATTGTAAAACCACATTGGTCAGTACAGGTTTAGTGCTTGAAAGCCCCGAATAATCTAGGCCGAAATAATAATCTGCGATATTTGATAATTGTTCGTTATTTTCGGTACCGACAATTACCATTATCCCTTTTCTGGCCTTCACTTCTTGGGCATTAGAGAAAGTTTTATCGAATAGATCAGGTGTTACTAGAGCAATATTAACCATGTTCTCATCAATTAATGAAATTGGTCCGTGTTTTAATTCTCCTGCTGCATATCCCTCAGCATGCACGTAAGCAATTTCTTTTAGCTTTAATGCACCTTCTAAAGCGATTGGATAATGATCACCTCTACCAGTAAAAATAAATCCATTTTTATTATAAATCTCATTAGCAATTTGCTTAATTTCATCTTTACGATCTAATACTTCATTAACTTTTGAAGAAAGTGAACTTAATTCATTTTTAAAGTCATCATTATTTAATTCATTTTTTAAATACTTTGAAAGAATAAGACCTACTAAAACTTGCTGAGTAAATGCTTTAGTAGAAGCAACACCTATCTCAACCCCAGCTTTAATTAATAGATTGTAATTACAATCTCTAAAAAGAGTTGAACCTTCGACATTCACAATTGAAAGAGTTTTTAGCTTTGATTCAGAACAAAGCTCCTGACAAGCTAAAGTATCTGCTGTTTCTCCAGACTGACTGATAAACACACCAAGTTCATCAGAACTAAGTAATGGATTGCGATAACGGAACTCACTAGCAAAATCTATTTGAACAGGAACTTTATTTTCTTTTTCAAGAAAGTTTTTAACTAGATAACCTGCATGTAAAGCTGTACCACATGCAGCGATGTGGACTCTTTTAAATTTATTATCAATTGACTTTAAAGACTCGAGTCCCTCTCCAGTTGTATAATAATCTACAAGAGACTTGATTAATGTTGGTTGTTCATGAATCTCTTTAAGCATGTAATGCTCATAGATTCCTTTTTCTGAAACATTTAAATTTAAATCTTTCTTTTGCAATTCATATCTATGTGAAGCTGAACCATCTAATTCAAAGAATTGAATTTCATCATTTACCTTACTAGGGTCACATTCACAAAGAACTTCATTTTGAGGAAAGTAAATTTTATTAGCAAATCCTACTAATGCATATGGATCTGAAGAGATATACAAGTCTCTTGTAGCCGCATCAATACCACATACTAGTGGAGCAGAACGTTTAATTGCCCAAAGCTTATTGGTAAGTTTACACATTACTACGAAAGCAGAATTTCCCTCAATTTCTTTGAAAGTTTCTAAAACTGCACTCCTTACATCATTAAGTTTTTCATATTTACTTGTGAGTAAGTTGAGAAAGTTTTCAGTATCTGTCTGTGACTTATATGAATATTTTGAACTTAATTCGCTTTTGATTCGGTCTGCATTCTCAATAATACCGTTATGAACAATTGCAAAAAGTTCATTTTGATGAGGGTGTGCATTTACATCATTTACCTCACCATGAGTTGCCCAACGAGTGTGACCAATGGCTATCTTAGAATTTATATTATGTTTTTTGATTTCACTCTTAAGGTTATCTAACTTACCTTCTTTTTTTAGAGTAATGATATCTGAACTTTCTTTATAACTTATACCCGCAGAGTCATACCCACGATACTCTAAACGACTTAAACCTTCTATTACTGGTTTGATTGAATCATTCTTACCAATATAACCGACTATTCCACACATATTTTAACCTCTTGTTTTAAAGGTTAAATTTATCATTTCATATGCAATGATTCCACAGTTTGAAGCTTTTTTAGTGCAGGGCGAAGCTACTTTTTCTTAGTTTTAATGAATTTCTTGGCCATATTTTCTTTTGTAACTTGACGCTCTCGGGCAATAGCAAAGGCTCCATCAGGAACATTCTGATTAATTGTTGAACCTGAACCGACATATGATTTACTACCGATCTCCACAGGAGCAATCATTTGGCAGTCTGATCCTATAAAAGACTCAGAACCTATAATCGTTTTATGCTTATTAGCACCGTCATAATTACAAGTAATAAAACCACATCCAATATTCGTTTTATCACCTATTTCTGCGTCACCAACATAACTTAAGTGGCTTAAACCAACTTTTTCTCCTAGCTTCGAGTTTTTAACTTCTACAAAGTTACCAACTTTTGAACCTATACCAATTTCAGAACCTGGTCTCAATTGGGCCATAGGACCTACAGAAGCATCTTTTCTTACTATAGCGTCAGTAAAATATGAATGGGCTTTTATATAAGCTCCATCTTCTATGACTGAGTTTTTGATAGTGCATCCCATCTCTATAGTTACGTTTTGACCTATTTTTGACTCTTCATCAATATAAGAATTTGGATAGAGAACACTGCCCTTGCCAATATTTTCAGTATAAACATAAGTGTGACTAGGATCGATAACTCTTACCCCATTTGAAAGTAAGAATTTAATTCTTCTATTTTTCAACTTTCTTTCAACAACACTTAATTGGTAAAGATCATTTACTCCTAGAAAACAGTTTTTATCTTCAAATTTTAATGGTGTTACATTAGCGTCTTTCTTAAAAGTATCAGTTAAATAAAATTCTCCTGATTTATTATTATCATCTAGACCGTATATATGTTCTTTTAAATAGCTTGTTTCAAAGATGTATAGTCCAGAGTTAACTTCTGTAATTTCTCTTTCTTCATCTGTTGCATCTTTTTCTTCAACAATAGTAAAACCCTTTTCAGCTCTTTTTATACGGCCATAGCCAAAGGGATTAGACTCTTCAAAAGTCGCACAAACAGCTTTTTTACCAGATACTTCTTCTATTAGCTTTGAAAAGATTTCTTCTGTTAATAAAGGAGTATCTGCACATGCAATAATTGTATATTTATATGAATCCGCTTCTTTTATGGCGTCAAAATAAGTTCTAACAGCATGACCAGTACCTAATTGTTCTTTCTGATGAACAAATTCAATCTTACTATCACTCCAATTTTTACTTATATGATTTTCTACTAATTCTTTCTGATGCCCCGTTATCAAATGAATACGGCCAATTGAGTGAGAACTTTTTAGAACGTAATCTAATAAAGTTTTATTATGTAATGGTGCAAGTGGCTTTGGAACATCTAAACTTAACCTTGTTCCTTTTCCTGCGGCCAGTATTACTACACTAATATTGTCAGACATAAAACACCTCTTGTTTAGTTAATGCTCTAACTAGTTAAAAGATCATACCAATGAATTAATAAAATTAAAACTGACTTAAATAGACCCTTAATTTTTCTAAAAAAAAATTTAGAAAATGTAATTTAATTGTAAAGATTCTGCCAATTTAACCCGAAAAAATTATTAGCAAATGGATTTGTTTATGCGTTCAAAAATTAATGCTGGAGGAACACGTTATGGTTACAAATTATGAGGGTGATAACATTGAGTTTAAAGAGACACTCCCTCTCCTGCCCATTCGAGATTTAGTAGTCTACCCATTCATGATACTACCTTTATTTGTAGGTCGTGAATCATCGATTAAAGCGGTTGAAGAATCTCTTAATAATACTGATAGATTAATCTTATTATCAAGCCAAAAGGATATTCAGTGTGAACATCCAAAGCCATCAGAGATCTTTGATCTTGGTACAGTAGCAATGATAATGAGAATGAGGAAACTTCCAGATGGACGTGTTAAAATCTTAATTCAAGGTTTAACGAAAGCGCGCATCGATTCATTTGTACAAACTGACGAGTTCTTCAAAGTTAAAGTTTCAAAAGTTGAAACAGTAGATGAGGCTCCTAATAAAGAGACTAATGAAGCACTTATGAGAAGTGTTAGAGAAAACCTAGAAAAGGTTATCTCTGTTGGAAAAGTTCTTTCTCCAGATATATTAATGGTTTTAGAAGATATTCAAGACGCAGGTCGCTTAGCAGATCTAGTTGCCTCTAACTTAAATTTAAAAGTTCAGGAAGCTCAAACTATTCTTGAAACAATAGATCCAACTGAAAGACTACAAAAGATTAATGATCTCTTAGAGAGAGAATTAGAAATATTAGCTGTTCAACAGCAGATTAAATCAAGTGCTAAAGGTGAGATCTCAAAAAATCAAAAAGAGTATTTTTTAAGAGAGCAAATCAAAGCAATTAAAACAGAACTTGGTGACGATAATGTAACAGACGAGTTTGGTGAATTAAGACAAAAACTAGAATCGAAAGGAATGCCAGAAGAAGCATTCAAAGAGGCTGAAAAGCAATTAACTCGCTTAGAAAGAATGCACCCAGATTCTTCAGAATCAAGTATTCTTAGAACTTATATCGAGTGGATGTTAGATATTCCTTGGAGTGAAAAGTCAGAAGAAATCACTGACCTTACATTCGCAAAAGGTGTACTAGATGAAGACCACTTTGACCTTGAAAAAATTAAAGAAAGAATTTTAGAATACCTTGCTGTTCGCTCATTAAAAGGTGGACACGTAAAAGGACCTATCCTTTGTTTTTCAGGACCTCCTGGGGTTGGTAAAACAAGTTTAGGAAAATCAATTGCTAAAGCAACTGGTAGAGAATTTGTGAGAATGAGTCTTGGTGGTGTAAAAGATGAATCAGAAATAAGAGGTCATAGACGTACTTATGTTGGTTCGATGCCAGGAAGATTTATTCAAGCAATGAAACAAGCTAAAACAACAAACCCAGTAATTATGCTAGACGAGATTGATAAACTTGGGTCTGATTACAAGGGTGATCCTTCAAGTGCACTACTTGAAGTACTTGATCCTGAGCAAAATACTGATTTTAGAGATCATTACTTAAATGTTCCATATGATCTCTCAAACGTTATGTTTGTAGCAACAGCTAACGTTTTAGATCAAATTCCTGGTCCGCTAAGAGATAGAATGGAAGTGATCAATTTAAGTGGTTATTCACAAGAAGAAAAATTAGAAATTTCAAAGCAATACCTTATTCCAAAACAAATGGATGAGAATGGAATCACTGAAAATCATGTTGAATTCCATGAAGAGGGTGTACTTAGTGTAATCGATGGATTTACTAGAGAAGCAGGGCTTCGTAACTTAGAGAGACAAATTGGATCTTTATGTAGAAAAGTTGCTAAGAAGATTGCTTCAGGTGAAACAAATAAAACACACATTCTAAGTCAAACAGTTGAGGACTTCCTAGGGCCTGCAATGTATAGCAAAGAAGATGGTCGTGAATACGATGAAATCGGAGTTGCAACAGGTCTTGCTTGGACTGCAGTTGGAGGAGAAATTCTCTTTATCGAAACAAGCAAAATGAAAGGAAAAGGTGTAACCCTTACAGGTCAACTTGGGGATGTAATGAAAGAATCTGCTCAAGCAGCATTTGGTTATATTCGCAGTAACGCTCAAGAACTTGGAATAGACGAAGAAATTTTTGAATCAAAAGAGATACATATTCACTTACCAGCTGGTGCCATTCCAAAAGATGGTCCAAGTGCAGGGATTACTCTTGCCACCAGTATTGTTTCTCTATTAACTGATACTTTTGTCAGCAAAGATATAGCAATGACCGGAGAGATTACATTAACTGGGAAAGTTTTGCCGGTTGGTGGGATCAAAGAGAAGGCTCTAGCAGCTATGAGAGCGGGTATTGAAACGATCATTATTCCTTGGAAGAATCAAAAAGATCTTGCTGATATTCCAGAGAAGTATCGTAAAAAGCTTAATTTTGTACCTGTGAAGAACTTTCAAGAGGTACTGGCAGTTGCCCTAGTTGATTGGGAGCCAAACAAGCTTAAAGCACAAAAGTCAAAATCTACAAAAACTCAAAGAAGAGCAGCAGCTTAATTCATATAGGGGACTATTTTAGTCCCCTACTATCTTTTTTTTTTGCAATTCACCATAAATTCAAGATAAAATGTCCTTGGAGGACTAATGCATGGAAGCAGAAAGTACTTTTAGAGTTCTCATTGTCGATGACTCAGACTTTTCACGTAATAGTATTAAAGCGATGCTTGAAGACACGCCTTTTCAAGTTATTGGTGAAGCATCAAATGCTAAAGATGCTATTAATATCTTAAAAGATCGCAAAGCACATATTGCGATTGTAGATATCGTTATGCCTGAAATTAGCGGTATTGAACTTACTGAAAAACTCAATTCAACATTTAAAGATCTATACGTCATAATTATTTCGTCATTAGCACAAGAGAATATAATTATGGACTCTATATCTGCAGGTGCAAGCGACTTTCTACAAAAGCCATTTGAAAAAGAAACCTTATTAAATTCACTTGAAAAAGTTGCTTCAAGTATTCAGGAGGAATAATGCATTTACAAGTTGTATCCAGAAAGACACGAGAGTATTTTTTGATGGAAGGATTTCAGAAATCATTAAACCCTGAAATAAATATTTATAACCAAGCTCAACTTGAACTTGAAAGACCTATGATTAAGGCCTCTCGAATTCATAAAAAAACAAATAATGAAATAGGAGCTGTTTTCCAACTTGATGGAGAGCTAAAGGGGCAGGTTATCTGCCTGGTAGACTTATATGATAAAAGTATCAATAGTGGTAAGTACCCTTACTTTCAATCACTCTTTATAGAGAGTATGAATATTTTCTTAGGACAATTACTAACAAACTTAGAAAATGAAACTGATATAATGACAGTACTATCTGCACCTAAAATCATTGGAAGAACTGATCAATTTCATAATATTAAAAATGATCAAGACCTAAGACTTTCTCTAGGCTATAGACTCATTACCAATGAAGATTCTTATAATTGTCGTATTTATATCCTAGCGGACAAAATTGGAACAAGAGAAATATAAATGATTGGAACTGTTTTAAAGTACTCTGTGACTATAGGATTAAGTTATATTGTTTTATCTTTTCAATATAATGATAAATACCTTTTTGATTATCTGACAGACCTTACAGGCCCTCTTGGTAAGAATATTCAGCACTCACTCACAGAGGCATTTGATAGCTCTTGGAATAAAACTAAATCTTATAGTAAGCAATTATTTACAAACTCAGCTCCTTTTATGGAGGAAAAATATCAAGAAACAAAGAAGTATGTAAAAAAAGATATTGTACCTAAGGTAAGAGCTAAAAAAGCAAAAGTAGAACAAGCATTTTTAGATGATCTCAAACAAGAAGAAATGAATCACTTAGATAAAATTATCGATACCGAAAAATAACTACATAAAAAAGCCCTCTTAAAAGAGGGCTTTTTTAATTGTTCAATTTTAAATTTAAATTAATTTTGAATTGCAGAAGAATCAGTTGGTTCTTCAACGCTAACTGGCTCATCAGTATTACCCTTACCGATTGAACGATCAGAACAAATTGTGCTCCCACTTTCATTAAATTCTGCTTCTACTTTTTTAGAAAAAGCAAAAACGTTAAAAGTTAAAAGCATTAAAAAGATAGTTGTAAGTGTTTTCATAATTCCCTCCCAAGGTTTGTACCTATATATAAAGCAGGAATCATGCCAAGAATTCTTGAGATAAGTGTTTAAAATCTCGTAAAGAGAGTGTCTAAAGTTTAGAAAGTGTCTAAAAAAACCACGCTTTTTAAAGCGTGGTCTTTTAGGGAAAAGGGGAAAGGGGAAATATGCACACAGACCCTAATGGTCTTTAATGCCAACGTTAACTAGTTCTCAATAGCAGATGCGTCGTCAGCGCTAACTACTTCTTCAGAACCTTGGTTGTCTGCATCTAAGTTTGCAGACTTTCCTGAAGCTCTATCTGCACAGATAGTTCCTTCAGTGCTTACATGGTCTTCTGCGAATACAGAACCAAAAGATAATACTAAAATAAATGCGAATAAAGTTTTCATAATCTCTCTCCTATATAAAAAAACTTACAATTATATATGCGAGATAGGTGCCAACTTTGATCAGGCTTAAGTAGTCGATATTAGAAGGGTTTAAATTGAATGACTGTCGACTTATTTTACACCTGTAGAAATTTAGACATAAAAAAAGCCCTCATAAAGAGGGCTTTTAAATAATTATTTCATTATTTAATAACTTATTATTGATTTCTAATTGCATCTCCAGAGCTTGGAGATTCACACTGCCCTGTAGTTTCGTTCTTAACTGAACCTGCTGGACATGAGCCATCAGAGTTAGCCTCTACGATTTGAACCGAATCAACTGTTGTTCTGTCTTCACAGATCACACTTCCATTGGCAAAACTAGCTACAGAGTATGTTAGTAGAGCCATTAATAATAATAATCTTTTCATAATAATTCCCTCTCTCTTCTTTTTTTATTACATGTTTAAATTAACACCTGCAGGCTTCACAATCGCTAAAAGGTTTTGGAATGCCTGGGTAACCTGAAGGGCCATTTTATGTCCATCTTTAGACTCTACTCTTTTGATATCACCATAGTTGTCATACTTAACCATAATTTGACCAACTTTTTCCATTTTAATAATTTCAGGCTTACCTAAAGAGTTATAAGTAAAAGATAGCATTCTCTCTACACTCTTACCTTTTTGTACTTCTTTATCTACCATCTTAGTAATCTTACCTTTTGTATTGTAGATTAAAAGTACAGCTTTACCTTTGTTATTCTTTGCTTTAACTAGATTCCCTTTCTTATCATAATCAAATTCAGTCCAATCTTTACCGTTGATTACTTTAGAAATCTTTTTAAGTTTTTGATCATATTCAATTTTTACAAACTCACCTTTAGTTGATGACTTCTTAACTAATAGCCCGTCATCATTGTATTCAAAGTTTGTAACATGTTTACCACGAGCAATCTTAAGTGGAAGTCCACAACACTCAGAGTAAATTGTTTCAGTCTTAATACCATTGATTTGAGTTTCAATTCTATAAGTATAACGAGAACCATCTGGTCTTGTTTTAATTTCGTACTCATACTTATTAGTTACTGGCTGACCGTTAAATCCAGTCTTAGTAACTTCAGTCCAGTAGTGATCCTCAGGATTCTTATCAGCTGCACCATACTTATACTTAGTCGATTCACCATTTCTATCAACAATCTCAGTTACATAATAAGTTTTTGCACTGTAAGACATTTTCATCGCGTCTTCAGGCTCACCTTTCTTTTTATTTGGATTGTAAACAATCTTAGTTAAGTTGTGGTTTTTATCATAAACAAACTGATACTCATTTCCAGTAACATCTTTTGAATATACTAGGTCTTGACCATCGTATTTAAATTCTGCTTTTTTATCACCTTGTGACCACATCTCAGCAACCTTACCGCTACTGTTCCACTTAAAATATATTTGTTTTGCATGACTATCTTTAATTGATTCTAATTGTTTTTTATCGTACTTAAATTCTACAAAGTAGTTATTCTTGTCTTGAACTTTTACTAGTTGTCCTAGCTTATTAAAAGATTCAACACGACCATCATTTGAAGATCTAACATAACCTTCTTTTGTAACAGTCACTTCTTGAATACCTCTTTGGTTTGAGTAAAGTTTAGTTCCGCTGGCAATTTCAGTTTTAACACCAAAGTTCTTAGCATATGCGTGTCTTAATTCAGCATTGTTTACTAAGCGCTTTTTAAATGTTTCAACAGAACTTTCAGTTAAACCATTACTCTTTCTCATAGCTGCAATAATTTTGTTTGCTGCAGTTTCTGGATCAATAGAGTTCTTTGGACAAAATCTAGTTTTACCACCAGCACCATGTTCGTGTACAACCACACAACCATCTGCAGATGTAACTAATTTTGTCTCATAATAGTTACCCCATCCAAATCCAAACCAACCAACACTCGTTGACTTAGAGTTGTAAGTCCTTGTCATTTCAAGCTTTTTACCTAAACCATTCACCACAATGTCTGTGTATGAAATGTAGAAGTTACCATTTTTAAGGTTAACTCCGGCCATAGCTTGGAAAGACCCAATCATAAATACTAATAAAATCAATTGTTTAATGAACTTCATGCCTTAATCCTTTGTACTTTTGCATACTAGTCATTAATCTTATCGGACAATCAAGTATGAACCTTAAGATTAATTTTAACATAATTAAGCTTCAATCTTCACAATTTTAAGGATTACATAAAGCCCTAATAGGTCTAATCCTAGGGCAAATACCAGTATGATATTTCCAATAATTGTATCAAATAACGGTGCCATAGAGGACGGATCTGATGCTGTAAAGATACCCGCCATGGCAAAAGGCATAGCAAAAATTGTGTATCCTTGAAACTTACCTTGAGCTACATAAGTGTCAATTTTTTGTGCCAGTCTTACCCTTTCACGAATAACACCAGTAATTGTATCGAAAACTTCAGCAAGATTACCACCAGTCTCCCTTAGGATATTCACTGAAGATACAAACATTTCGTTATCTTGCGTGGGCACTCTTTTAACAAGGTTTTCAAAGGCTTCTTCTAGTGGCACACCAATTTTTGATTGCTGTAAAATCGTATTAAACTCTTGGCTTACAGGAGCAGGAAGTTCATCTACCACCATACCAATGGCCTGCGGAACTGATAAACCTGCTCTCAAACCATTTGCTAATAAGTTAAGAGCATCCACCATTTGAATTGAATATTGCTTAATTCTTCTTTCAACGAGGTAATCCATAAAGGGTCTAGGAAACTTCCAACCAACGATACTAATGACCAGAGCCATCACTGCACCAGAAGTGAATTTTGCCATTAAAGCGAACACACCAAATGTTAAAATACCTAATCCAAAAGAAAGAAAAAGGAGAGCGTAAGTTATATAACGAGATTCAACCTCAATATGCAATAACTCTAGTTTTTGTAGGATATAATCTCTTGTTCCGTAAGTTTGATCCTCTATCCAATCAAAGAACTTAATTGAGTTTTTATATGAGTAGATAAAAAAGATTAAACCAACAGCAATCATCACCCCTTTTTTACCCATAACATCACGAAGAAAATCAAATTCGATATTAGCACTAGGGTTAGATTGAGCTAGCGCTAACAAAGGTACAGAAATAAAAATGAAAGCGAAAAACTTAATCATTTTTAAATAACCCCCTAGGAACTTTATAACCTTTTTTCTCAAGGGTTTCGATAAACTTAGGAATAAAACCCGTTGCCATAAACTTACCAACAATTTTACCTTGTTTATTCATTCCCTCTTGTTTGAAAACAAAAACATCTTGCAAAGTTATAACTTCACCCTGCATACCTTGAATCTCAGTTATATTCATAACTTTTCTTGAACCATCTTCTAGACGAGATTGTTGAATAACCATATGTACGGCAGAAGCGATCATTTCTTTAATCGCCTTCGGACTAATACCAGCACCAGCATATTGCACAAGGGTCTCTAGACGTGACATACATTCTCTAGGACTATTGGAGTGAGTTGTCGTCATAGAACCATCGTGACCAGTGTTCATTGCCTGAAGCATATCTAGAGTTTCACCACCACGACACTCTCCAACTACAATTCTATCGGGACGCATTCTTAGTGTTTGTTTTACTAAACATCGAATATCAACTGCTCCATCTCCCTCTAGTGAAGGTGGCTTAGTCTCTAAGGAAACAACGTGATCTTGAGGGAAGTCTAATTCGGCTGCATCCTCACAAGTAATAATACGCTCATTAGCGGGAATAAATCCCCCCAAGAGATTAATAAGTGTTGTCTTACCAGAACCAGTACCACCTGAAACAACAATATTTCGATGGGCCTCGACTGAGATTCTTAAGAAGTCGGCCATATTCATACTCATTGAACCGAAAGCAACAAGATCTTTATATGTTAATCTATTTTCTGGAAATTTACGGATTGTAATTGTACCACCTTGTAATGCACAGGGTGGGATAATTGCGTGAACCCTTGACCCGTCACTAAGACGAGCATCTACATAAGGAGTCTTCTCATCGATACGACGACCAATTGGAGCTACGATTCTTTCAATAACGTTGAGAACCTGTCTATCGTTAGTGAAAACAACATCAGACATTTTCACCTTACCACTTTGTTCGTAGAAAATTTTATTAGGACCAACAACCATAATCTCTGAGATCGATTTATCAGCTAACATATCTTCTAGAGGTCCAAGTCCAAGTGCCTCGTCTAAGATCTCTTTTACAATTTGGTTCATGTCATCACGATTTTTTAAAATCGCTTTGGTATCTTCTTTCCCTAGTAATTCAACAACTAGTTTTTTTGTTTTCTCTCGTAAAATAATCTTTGCCTTAGGATCATTATCATCCTGTTTTTTCATATCCATTTCTTCAACAAGTGCTTTATGGATTCTAGATTTTAAATCTAACCATGGGCTCTTACCACCAGGCTTAGATGTAGCACTTGAGGCATCAGATTTCTTTTCTACACCTTCAGGTTTTTTAAGCTTTGCAAGACTTGCCAGAACATTTTTTTGTTGTAGTTTTCTAACAAAGTCAGTAATACCTTGAGACATTGGTGAGTTCTTTGCTAAGACAAATAATGGTGCACTAGAACTCAATGCTCTGGTACAACCTTGATCATCTTTAGGTATTGGCGCAAAAACTGGTTTTCCAATTTGTCTCCCAACAACATCTGGAGTTACAGGATGTCCCTTTTGAAATTGGTTCATTACAATTTGGATCATCTCTTTTGGGAAAAGCATTGTTATTAGATCTGAATATATTCTTTTAGTTTGATTAGCAGCTAATACATCTGGAGTAACAACCAATGTAATAAGAGTTGAAAACTCTAATGCTTTTAAAGCGAGCCCATTTAATTCACTACCACAATCTATTATTGTAAGTTGATATAGGTTTGGAACTGCTTTTAAAACTTTGCCTAAGCCTTCTGGATCTACTGCATCGGCTTCATTTGGGTCTGTTGGCATTCCAACAAAATGAACGCCAGCTTTATGCATCCCTACAAACATATTTATCGATTTTGGGTCAATAGAACCATTAAACTCGGAGAGATCTTTTACTGATTTTTTTGATTTGATCCCTGTAATTAAAGTCTGATCACCAGCGGCTTTTTGATCAAAGTCTAAGAGTAAAACTTTCTGTCTATTTTCTGCAGCATAAGCAAATGCAAGGTTAGCAGCAAATTGTGATTTACCAACTCCACCTTTTCCACCAATAACTGCAATGACATATCCACTGGCCATTTATTACCTTTGTCTCTTTTTAAACTTTTTTCTAATCTCTTCAGTACCTGCACTCGCACTTTCTAAAATTTCAGGAGTAACGAAAATAACAAACTGAGATTTAGTTGTGTTGTAACCCTTACTTCTAAGAAGGTTAAAGAAAATACTTCCACCCTCTTGAGCTCCCTCGACACCACCTTGAGGAATCCTCTTATCGTATGCTGTCGTTGAAGTATTTTGAACAATCCCCCCAATCGCAGCAGACTCTTTTGATTTAACTTGAATATTAGTATTAATACTATTTGAAGTATTTGTTGGCGCACCATTACCTGCTTCTGCACCAGGAATTGATACTGTGATACTAAGACCGGTTAAATTAACCATCTCTTTATCTCCTGCTGAAGGAGTAACTGCCATAGTATATTTAACATTGGTGGTATCTGCCACCTGAGTATCACCACTACCAACTGCATATGGAATAGGTCTGTCTTTTTGAATGTTCGCCTGTTGCCCGTCTTGAGTTACAATCATGGCAGACTGAATGATTCTTGCATAACCAGCTGACTTCGCTGAATCAAGTTTTGGAAATAAGTTTGAAATTGTTGCACTAAAGCCACTACTTTCTTCGGTTGTTACTCCACCATTGTCAGTTCGCCCCAGTGAAATACTACCTGCATCTGATAATAGAGGTGCCCATTGGAAAGCAAATATCTTCTGATAATCTTTTGAAAGTTCTACGAACTGTGAGGTTACCTTGATTAATTTCTTCGGAGGTTCAGGGTCTTTTTTCTCATTAACATTAATGAAGTTTAAGAAATTCCCCCTATCTTTTCCTTGAAATCTTGCACCACCAGAAGACTGAGCTAATGACTGAACTTTATCTGGAACATATGCCTTTGCAATACTTTCAGCTAAGTTCTTTTTTGACTCTGCATTTACCACACCTTCAAGCCAATAATCACCATTAACAACCCTTACAGTAACATCTTTCATATTATTGCGATTAATTTCTTCCTGCATTTTTCTAGAAATAATTCTTTGAGTTTGTGGTGACATTTCAATTAAAGGAATAACGTCTCCATAGGCACTTAAAACTCTTTTAATTCGCCCAATATCACTTGGAACGATTATCTCTCCCTCGATGACAACCTTTCCGCCCTTAATTAAAATTTCAATTCCCTCAACATCTCCAATAAGCTCTCTTAATTGCTTAACTGTTTCTGACTTCCCATCAGCAACAATATTAACAATATACTTTTCTTTAATTTCACCAACAGTATCTCTGATGGTCACAGATGTTTTTCCAGGATTAATACCTTTAAAAATAACTTCTCTTTTACCTGTTAATACTTTTAATCCAAGCTTAGTGGAATCACCAATCTCAATTTTGGGATTAAATGCATAATTGAGTTTAATATTTTTATCAATACCAATTGGCACTTCAATTTCTTTTTCTGTAACATCAAGCTCTTGAGCAAATGAGATGTTTAATAAGAATAAAAAAAGTAATCCAATTGTTTTAGACATTATTTCGTTTTCCCTTGAGCTTTTGCTTCTTGTTCAGCAAAGAACGCTCTTGCGTCTCCAGCATCCTCTCCTAGAACATCAAATAGCCTTGTTCCTGAGATCTTCTCAATTTTCTTGTCATCATTATTCCTAAGAGAAAAGAAAATACCATTACCTGCAGTAATTAAGAAAATTAGCTTTTGTACTTCATAAGGTGCAAGCTCTAATGTAATTGTATTAAAGTCAGTATATGTATTTAGGTTCATACTCTTAATTTCACGATCAACCTTATAACCAACGAGAGGAATCTCTTTAGTTACATATTTCCCAGTAGCGAGCACATATACATCTTGTAGAACTGTTTTAACTTTTAATCTTTCTTTTCTACCACCGGCATAGTCAACCAGAGTTAAAACATCAACTCTATCACCTGGCTTAATTAGTCTTGAAACTGCTTGTTGTTCATTTACCTGAACTGAAAAAGCCCTTTTACCAATAGCAATTTGTCTTGAGAGACCAGTTCTCCCTCCATCTGGGTATGTAATTCTTGGCTTAGTTATCTGCTCACCTGCAACAATTGGCATTGTTGCAATAGTATTAAAAACTTCCTGAGGATCATCAAAAGCACCAGGCATTTTAAATTTTTGAGGTACTGTTACGGCCTTTACTTTTCTATCATCAATTAGCTCTAGCTCTTTAATATCTTCTTTTGCAACTACAACAGTTACATCTGAACCATACTCTTGTTTAAATTGTGACTCGACTCCCTCGATGTAAGAGTAAACCATAAACATTGCAATACCTGCGATGACTAAACTAAGAGTAAATGCACGACTATTCATAAAAGAATCCTTTCTATTTCACCTATTATTTTATAATTTTCAGGGGGTTAATGGTACTAATGGAGCTTTTTGCCTAGCTGTTAACTATCTAATTTCACACCCAGGCTTTTGAATTACGTTAAAGAGATTGAGATTACTATCTGTCAGGTATCGGCTAACGACTCCTCCTTCACTGTGATAAGTAGCGCCACAGATTCCGTATGCAGTTGAAACTCGAATAAACTGAGTAGTTCGCTCTCCATAACTAGATAAACAAGAATCTCCCTCTTTATCACCGAGGGGAACTTCAAACTTAAAGCAAGTCGCTTGTACAGACCTACCATCTGGCATAAAGCGTTCACCCCAAATGTTGACAGCGATACTATAATCAGACCACGCCGCCTCGGGTACTTGTCCATCTCGCCTTGGTCCAGGGTCCATCGAATTATTAGACATTTTATAATAAAAGTATCCGCGAGTAACTTTTTGTTGGTTTATTGATGCATTAATTGAGCTTGCAAGCGATAGGCATATAGAATACATCATAAGAATAAACGGTAAGAATAAAAAGAACTCTATAAGTCCTTGCCCATCTTCTTCTTTTAAAATTTGTTTAAATTTATTAACAACCATTATCAAACAAGGTCATGTCCATTCCAAATGTACAGTTATTTTGACCTACTCCATAACAAGTTCCTGTAAAGCAAGCAAAGCGTGTAGGTTCCTTGGTTAAAAAAGACTCTGCATAGTATGTAACCATTGAACCACCACCAACTAACTTAAATGGAGTTAATCTCTTTCTAAATTGAAAAGTTGTTCCACTAAAGAGTGAGCTCGCTGCACCTAAGGTTGGTTTTTTTACTTCAAATCCATTTTCTGGAATATCAAATGCCTCTAAAGGATATCCTCTAAAAACATCTCTCGCCTTTGCTGCTGCTGCATTAATACCACTTTCAAAGTTTGAGTTTGACGAGTTATCATATGTAAGAAAAGTTCTTGAGGCCATAAAGTTTGCATATTGTGCCATATAGCCTTGAGTAGAGTTAATTGTCATAGACATAAATAAGAATGTCACACCAATCGCAAAGGCGAATACAAGAAGAAATTCAATCGCTGCTTGACCTTTTTCGCTATTATTTGGGGTATGGGTCTGTAGCAGAAAAAAATCGTGAGTTACCACCTTTCTCATAGCTGTCATGACTTTCATAATTTGGTCTCCTAAAAAATTCTTTTCCATTAACCGCATGAGTATAAGTATACTCAATCTTGCCTCTAAATGCTTGTGCAAGCTGGCCTCCGTCACCGAAGTAACCTTTAAATAGATCTGAATTAAATACGACTGATACAATTGAAATAACAACCGCTAGTAAAAGTATATACTCCACCATCGATTGACCAGACTGATTGTCTAAAAGAGTTTTTCTCTGATTGTAAAACCTATCCATATCCATGTTACAAGTATAACAGGGGCATAAGAAAATTTTGTCCCAAAGAAACTTTTTACCTGTCGAGTATTTCCATCAAGAATTGCTCTCCAAATTGGCTTAAAGTTTTTAAGTGTATTTTGGATAAGTAAAAAGCCACCTATAATAACTGTAGAGATGAGCAAATAATAGAAAACTTTCTCATGTAAATTCAGTGGAACTAAAAGAAATAAACTAAAAAGATACTTAGTATCACCTCCCCCCATAATTTTAAGGAGAAAAAGCACAAAGCCTACTGCAAGAAATGCTAGTGAAAAAGCAAAGGTTTCTGGTCTTAGTTTATAGAACTCAGGTGCAACAATTAATAAGGCTATAAAAGCTATGATATTTAAGAGTGCCCAGACATTAGGTATTTTATTAGTTTTAACATCTCCATAGGAAACAACTGCTAATTCAATTAAGACAAAGAGGTATATTGGTAATGGGATCATGGAGCATACCAATTCCCAGGTCCCCCGAAGAAGCACTGAGATTGACACATACCGGTTGTGAGAGTCATCGTCATAACATGACCAAGGTTCCCCATTGAGTCACGCATGAAGTCTGTAAATGAACCTACTAGTCTTACTGATATTAAGATAATGAAGAGCATCACGAAAAGATACTCTACCATGGCCTGACCTGAAGATTTGACATTATAATCCATATTTGAATTTTAAATTCAAATAAGGTGTTGATAAAAGAAGGAAAAAAGTTCTAACTTAACAATCTTAATTAATTGATGTCGTTAAGAATCTCGTCACCTTTACCAAATACTTTCTCTACTAATCCAGTCAGCTTAGACTCTAAAATTCCTTTGAATTTATAGATAACAACAGCAACAACTGCAACTAATAAGATGTATTCAGTAGAAGTTTGACCACTTTCATCTTTTAAAAATTCGACAATTTTGTTTTTCATATCAAATCTCCTTTGGACCAATGTACCTTTCGGAATACTTGTCCAAATACTTAAAGGTTTTTTTACCTCCCATTAATATTATACCACTTCGCTCAACTTAACTCAATGCACAAAAAGGCCTATTTATTGCCTATATCTTCCAAATTTCAATAACTTAAAAATGTCAATCTGGAATATTTACTTATCTGCAAAGGGCCAAAAGTCTGTTATAATCTTAGTGTGGCTTGATAGGGTAACACGAGTTTCGCCCTACAAATTTTTCAGCGGGAGCTGTCACTGGTCACGGTGAGCATGCCCAACAAGCACTAAATTGTGCTTGATAAATGGGAAGCCTAAAGTGATTACTAATTGCGCCCACCTTTTTTAGAAGGGGCGCGAAACCAAAAATCCCTATCAAGTCACATCTCTTAAAAGTCTGACTACAATCCTTGTTATTTCATATTCTTGACAGGTCACGAAAAAACTTTGATCATTTTAATATGAATATAGAACAAGAAAAAATTGATACGACATGGGTAGAAAACTTAGCACTCGATGAAATTAACATGGAAGAGTCTGGGATTGTTAATATAAATGAGCATCTCAATCCTCTACACTTTCTAGAAGAATCATCTATTGCCTTTGTAGAAGAGCTAAGAGACCTATTTGAATTATATGTAACTAAGTTCAATCAATGTCGTTCTGATAGTTCAAAACAACATCAAATTAAATTTTTTAAGATATCGAATACTGTTAATGACTTTATGCTTTTTAGAAACTCTTTAAAGCTCGTTGTTGCGAGAAGAAGCAATGATGTTATCACAATTGGTTTTCTATCTAATAGTGGTGGTCTTTTTGCTGCTCGTTTAAATCATGAAGAAACGAGTTCACATAAACTACATGAAATAAGAGCAAATGTTGGTACATTTAATAATATTGAATGGCGCTTTAATGGTGAAAAAGTTGATTCCCATGCTCTTGTTAAACACTATCTTTCAGAGTTTATAAGACATTCAGCTAGGTAACTTGCAACTCTAGATATAACTTATTCCAGCAGAAGATTTTTTTACTTTAGAAGTTTTTTTACTTCCAAATTTCTTATGTATTTTTTCTATCACTTCATCAACACTAGGTGGATCAAAGTCAAAAGTATCTTCAACATTAAAAAGATCTAACTCAAACTTTAACTCTTCACCTAAGCCTTGTAATGCTATTTGATTCTCTGTTCTAGGAAAGCCCCAATCGCCTTTAGTCGCAAGAGACGAGCCACCATAAACCTTATCCAAATATTTTTTAGTAAAGTCATATCGATTACAAATATCACGACTACTAATTTGAAATAATCTATTTGTGATATTCATCTCAATTGCTTTCTCGAGAACTTCAGCAAATGTCCATACATCTAAAAAGCCATGATAGACTTTCGTATCACATACAATTTGTTCAGTTTTAAAGGCCTTTCTATCAACAACCTCTAACCATTTTAGATCATTTGGATTATAGCTTCGCCCTACTAAGGGACATGTTCTTAGTATTAAATAATTTAAGCAGGACTTTTGAATATAAAACTCCGATGAGGCCATGGTATTACCATAAACAGAACTCGGGCTTGGAGTATCATTTTCGCGAAAGAGGGTGTCCTCTCCTGAAAATATAAAGTTTGTAGAAATAAAAACAAACTTCGACTTATATCTTTCACTGGCCTGTGAAACATTAAAAACACCTGCAGTGTTCAAGGCATCGGCTACCTTAGGATGATTTTGACAATCCTCGAGACGACTTAAGCCAATGGCATAAATAGTGATGTCAGGCTTAAAGAGATAAACAACTTTTTGAACAGTTTCTTTCTCATGCACATCACACTTAATACTTAGAATGCCAGGGATATCTACAGGAGTACTATAATAAGTTCCAATTACCCTATAATTCTTTTTTAGGTATTCAGCTAGATTAGATCCAAGAAATGAAGATATCCCAAAAATGAGAACAGTTTTACGTTTCATATAATGATTTTATCATTTTTTATTTTTTAAGCGACTAGGAAAAAACTGATAGATTTAGAAAGGTACTTGAGAAAAGTAGAAATATATAAGCCTTGTTTCATTCGAAACAAGGCTTCGTAGTGTGTAGTGTGTAATTAACCTAATAATTTAAGCGCAAAATTAGGAGCTTGATTTGCTTGAGCGAGAACACTTGTACCAGCTTGTGTAAGAATCTGGTTTTTAGTGAGCTTCGCTGTTTCTGCAGCCACATCAACATCTCTAATTCTTGAGTTAGCTTCTGAGTAATTCTCCTCAGTAACTCCCAAGTTGTCTGACACTGAGGTAAGTCTGTTTTGAAGCGCCCCGAGGTTTGCTCTAAATCCGTTGACTTTAACCAAAGCATCATCCAGCTTAGTAAGAGAGAGTTGTGCTCCTTCTTTTGTTGATACTGTTTCTCCTGTAAGACCAAGTGTCTCAAGTGTAGAGTTAAGCTCTG
>CAJXHA010000009.1 GCA_913053615.1 uncultured Bacteriovoracaceae bacterium
TATTAAAGAGATTTTATATAAGAATGATACTTGAAACTAGTAACATTAAGTAACAAAAGCCTATTGCGCAAAAAGCCATTTTGCCCGCTGTATCCCTAGAGGAGCAAAACCACTTCCAATATACTTGATTTCATTAGACTTACTTAGATGAACAACAGTTGGAGTACTTTCCACTTTAAAGTTTCTTGCATGTTGATAATTAGGATCTAAAACGACATTAAAGGTATATGCATTTTTTTTCATATATTTATTTATGGTTTTCTCACTTTCGGCCATATTCACAAAAAATATCTTATCTTTTGGTAACTCCCCCTCATTAATAGCACTTGAATAGCGACTTAGTTCAAGTGAACATGGAGCACACCAGGTGGCCCAAAAGACCAATATCTTTTCACTAGGAAGACGGCTTAAATCAATCTGTTCACCACTTAATAATTGCAGACTCACATTTGATACTTTAGTACCCTCCATCTGATACTGATCGATTAGACCTGGAACTCTTTGTAATAAGAGGATAATAATCACAATATAAAATAAAGCATTAAAAGCACTTTTGAGTTTAAACTTCTTAACTACACTCATAATGATTGGCCTCAAATTCAATCGTTGAATACTTTACTTTATGTTCATGTAAAATAGTCTTAATCTCTTTTTTTAAGTGGTCTATTTCCCTAATCATCGTATTCTCTGGAACACGTACATGAAATCTTAAATAATAGGTTTCACTATCAATTGACCACCCCTTAATTGCATGAATATCACTAATCAATTCCAGTTTTAAAAGCTTGTCCTTTATGGTGGCAAGCTCAAGCTCATCAGGAAAGCGTTGTAAAAAGATAAGTGAGACTTTTATCAAGTTCTTATAGACTCCCCTTAAGATTAGTAATGAAATCAAAATAGAGAGAATGGAATCTAGCTGATACCAAGGTTTAAACATAAGGATAATACTAACGATTAAAACTGCAATCCATCCTAGTAGATCTTCTAATAAGTGGTACATCACCATCTTAGTATTAAGTCCATCATTTTTAGATAAACGATATGCCGCATAGGCATTCACAATAATACCTAGAATTGCGAGTCCTAACATGCCTTCAGGTTTTACTTCTTGTGGATGTAATAAACGTGATACGGCCTCATAGATAACGAAAAGACTTCCCCCTAAGAGTATGAGACCATTAATAAATGAAGAAAGAATTGAAAACCTGCGATACCCAAAAGTAAATTTATCATCAGCCGCTTTTTTACTGATTTTTTCTGCAAAAAACGAGAAGAGCAACGCTAAGCTATCACCAAAGTCATGGAGTGCATCAGAGATAATCGCTACACTATTAGTATAATAACCACCAAAGAGCTCAAGGATAGCAAAAGAGAAATTGAGCAAAAAGGCTATAAGGATATTCTTACTATCCTTTCCCATGTGATGATGATGATGGTGGTGATGATCTCCCATAGGGATATTATTAATTATTTATAAGAGACAGACAAGCCATATCCTCTAATGCAACCTTATCATTACGACTATATTTAAGTTCCATATCTAGGCCAGAAACTTCATCTTGATACTCATAGTCCTTATAGGCTTTTAATTCTAATTTTGGGTACCTAAACCAACGATTATACTTAATCTTAGTCTTATTTTCTTCCTCTTTTACTTTTAAATCTTCATAGTTAAGGGCGGTCTCTGTACCGTTTACGTTGACTTTATACTCATTATTATAATCAAGAGTGAGGACAACTCGATTCTTTCCATCACTACATCTCGTCTCTTTTAGAATATCTGGATCTTGATCATCATCAAGGATATCAAAGTCATGATATTTAAAATAACCACAAATTCCCACATCCAAGCTATCTTTTAGCTTTTTTGAAGCTGCAAATGAGTAAGATTCACGAGAATATTTCTCAACATTTTCTCTGGTATCGTCACGATGATGATAGCTAAAAGTAAAGGTTCCACTTTCTTTTTCTGACTCAAAGAGATAAAGAAATGAGTGTGCGAGAAGCTTTCTTTTCTCATTATACTTTTTTCTATTAAGCTTTTTATAACTTTTCAGCATGGCATAAGTGATTTCAGTCTTGCTCTCATTTGATAATACATCCCAAAAATCTTCAGGAGTGATTTCATCATTTCCATCTGCTAAATAAGCATCAATATCACGTTTTACTAAATCAATTGTGTTCTGGTCGATATAAAGGTCTACCTTATCTTTTCTAGCTATTGCATTTAAAATCCCCTCTGTCAGTATAACCATTGGCGAGAGAGTCACAGCTCCTAGACAACCCACAAGGTCTCTTTGACTATTTAATGAATTATAAGGAGATTTTTTTATCGACTTTTGAGAAGTTGAGGAAGAGCTTTTATTATTTTTAAAAAGTGAATTCGAATTACCTTTACTCTTTGAATCAACTTCCACACAAGAAGTAATAATACTAAGGGTAAGCATAAGATTAATAAGCTTTGATAGTGACATGGTAATCCTTATTCATTTTAATAATATGTCTATTTTATTAATATTTAGGAAAAAACCATAGGATGTTTGCAATTATTACTATTATGTCAAAAACTTAGACATATTGATTGAGTGGAACATAAGCAGCTAGTCCCTTAGGGATTATCTTAACCCCAAGTGCTTTTGCAATACTCCTTACTTCCTCATCCTCATAATGAGATGTAATAAGAATCGCCTTGTCTTCTAAATTGTATTCACTGATGAGATCGAGACCATTTTTCTGGGCCCCTTTAAATTCATAATCAACTAAGTAAAGCTCTATATTGGCAAGGGGGGCATTAAACTCATGAATATTTTTAATATTTGTAACATTAAGATCGTATTCATCAAGTCTCTTTTTCCAAATTTGATGGATAGAATCATCATCATCGATAATAGCTATATTTTTCTTTAAATTAATCGAAGGCACAAACCAACTTGGTTGATCTGAGCTCTTTAATTGAATGGTAATTCTTGTGCCAACACCTAGCTCTGAGTCGATGGCTATTGTTCCGCCCCAGCTTTCAACACATTTCTTAGCATGATAAAGCCCTAAACCTGAACCAGCGTTTTGCGTATTATCCTTAAAGCTCACACCTCTTTCAAAAACTTGCTCTAATTTTTCTTTTTCAATTCCACTTCCATCATCCTGAATACTAATTTGAATAATATCCCCAATTTTCTTGATATTAATCTTAATACTCCCAACCTCATCATTTAATGCATCTACGGAATTATTAATTATATTAGAAAGTAGTCTTTTAAATTCACTGACATTAATTGCAGAAAAGAATCCATAATTTAGCTGACTAAGAAAGAGCTCTATACTAACTCCTTTTAAAGCACGATACTGTGTTCTTTTTTCTGAGACAATACTCTCTAAAACACTTGAAATAAGCTCAATGTTGATTTTCTTATCATCAACCTCTTTCTTTGTAGCTAGATCATTTACAATGTCTTTAATTCTCGTCACTGCAGTTTTAAAGATAATCCTCGTATCCTCATTTAGATTTTCATTTGTATACTGAACAACTTCTAATGCGGCCAATGGTGAACGAATATCATGAGAAACCTGCTGATTAATTTTATCGATGGTATCCACTCTAATTTTATCAGCAATTAATTTTTCTCTATCTTTTAATTTCCCAATAATACTATCAGTGATATTATTTAATGGTTGTAATTCAGGAACCTTAACATCAATTAGCTTATCATAGCTGCCTTTTGAAATGGACTCAAACCTTGAAATAATGGCATTAAAATTATCAATTAACTTAGTTACAAAGAGATTATAAAAGAAATAATAAATAGGTAGTAATAATAGTATTGAGATTATAATCACATAAATAACATTTAAAATTTCGGAGGAAAAAGTATAGTCTTTTTTCACTAAACAATAAGCGATATTGTTTTGATTCAAAAAGATATCATCACTAAGCCCAAGACATTGATGGCGCTTTTGTATATCTTCTTTTTTTACTAAACTAATAATTGGTTCAAAGGAATCAAAACGATCAAGTCTTTGCTTCAAATTAAGTCTGATTCGATTAAAAGCAGACTTATCGACGATGGCCACCACATAACCTAATGTACTAACATCATTGATCTGTGAAATGACCAGAGTTTCTCCTTCACGATTACTTGGCAAACTAATATAGGTAGAGCTTTTCTTTAAAATTCTCTTTTCCCACTTACTAATATCTCTAGTAAGTTTATTTGCACCTTCTTTATCAAAAACTGAAAATTTTGAAGCAAAGAGTTTTTTATTAGCATCTAAGACAATAATATTAGTATAGTTCTGATATCGGTCCACATACTTTCTTAGAAACTCACTTAGCTCTTCTTTTCTTGAAAAGTCTAAAGAGACTCTAATCAAATTTATACCTGATAAGAAATCAATTTCATTTTTCTTACTATTTAAGTATTCATTTATTGTACTAACACCAACTTCAAATTCCTTAGTTAGATCAATTAACTTCCTCTCTTTTGCCAAGAGGGAATACTCATAGGTAAAAAAACTACTTACAATAAGTAAAACTAAGAAGGTTAATAATGTGGAGGTTAGAACTAATTTCGAGCGCAATTATAATCCTGTAATAAATGAATTGGGAGGATCTAATAAGACTGCATCTAATCCAATTTTTAATGCCCCCTCAACATGCTGAGGGGAATCGTCAATAAATAAAGTTCTTTTTATATCTAAGTCATTTTCTTTTAAAACGGTCTCATAGGCCTTGGCATTTGGCTTTCTTTCACCAATATTATGTGAGAAATACACTTTATCAAATTCATCATAAAAGCCTGCCAGCTCTGGCCTCTCTTTAATATACAGATCCAAGTACTTCTCATGAATCTCATTTATATTACTTAACATAAATACTTTTTTGGTTTTCTTTAATTCTCTAAGATAAACTAGTCTTTCAACTCTTATTTCTTTAAGCATTGCATTCCATGCTTTTATAATTTCTGTATCATTACGTTCTATTTTAAGGTGATCCTTTAAAAGTACTATGAATTCATCTTGAGTAATTTTGCCCGTTTCGAGGTCACTAAAAAAAGAAACTTGGCTCTTTTTAGAATAAAATTGAGCAGCATCCAATTCAGTTGAAAGCTTTGTAAGCTCTTCAATTGTATCGTTATATTGGATATCAACAAAAATACCACCAAAATCAAAAATGATATTATCTTTATCAGCAATCAATTTATTAAACTCTTCTGCATTCATCTATCTCTTCACCTTTAATTCAACTTTTTCTTTAATCGTGGCCATATCTAATACTTCCAAAGGAATTTTTAATCCTAACGCATTCATTCTCTCTTTATTTAAGACAAAACGCGTTTTCTTAACAGTATCCTCAATATTATTAGCACTCTTATCTGCAATTAAATGGGTAATTAAACTACTTCCTGCTTGAAAGCCAAGGTCTTCAGAATGCACATAAAACGATGCCAGAAATCCCATTTGAGTATTGATATCAACGATACCAATTGAAGGTACCTTACTATTGGCTTGATAAAAACGCCCCATTTCTCTTAGATCAATTTCAACACCATCTTTATATACATTCCATGGAACCAAAATAAATAAGGCCTCATCATCACCTTTTGTATTGATGATAACTTTTTTCCAGTCTTCCCACTCTTTAGTAATATGCGTTTCTGAAAGCGTAATTCCGGCAATGGTATTCTTGGTGTTTGCCAGTTTTTTTAATAATTGATTTGTAATTCGATTTGATGATTCATTCTCGGTAGTTAGAATTTTAATCTTTTTAATTCCAGCATCCATTTTTTTAAGTAATTTAATTGATTTCTCAAATGGATAGCGTTCATAGATAATAGATATTTTTGAATTCTTATCTAACCATTTTATTTCATTTCTATTCTTATTAATGCCAGTAGCCGCGATAGGTAAATTAAGCTCTTTAAGTTCTGTAATGAGATCATCTGATGCCTCATCATCAAAAATAACTATTCCATCAATTTTCTTAGTTTTAATTAAATTTTTAATTTTTGCCAGTTCATCTTTTTGTGCGTTCTTATTTCTTACTTGTATATTATCGTAAACACAATCATAGGCCCTAAGCTTTAAATTACTGGCATCAAAAGCATTCTTGACTCCAATAAGACCATTGGTATTCCATGAACTTGGAACATAACTAAAAATCACTAGAATATTATATTCTTTTTTAGCTTCACTTTGTGCCATTAAGCTCATCGAAAATAAGAGAATAAGAACTATGCTTTTCATTTTAATCTAAGCTCTCAAGTAATTTTAAGGTCACCATGGCTGCATTTTTACTTGCCTCTTCTAAAAAAAGTGTAAAATCACTTTCAATAGAGCCATCAGGTAAAAGTCTGTCAGATACTGTCTTAGCAATAATAAAAGGAATTCCCGCTTTATTGGCAACATATCCTATGGCCGATGCTTCCATATCAACTAGCATTGCATCTTTATGCAGTTTAGCAAGCTCGTTCTTTCTCTTAGTTGTCCCAACAAACTCACTTCCAGAAAGAACCAAGCCACGTAAAATGTCTGAGTTTTCACTAAGATCTAGTTTAATTTTTAAAGGTGTAGATTGAATAATAGGATCATGAGCAGCATTATCTTCAGGATTTAGAATTAAGGCACCTGGTTGCATTCTACAGTCACCAAAGTCTAGACTAGATAAGTAATCATGCTGTAAAACAGCATCGGAAATAATCATATCCCCTATTTTTAAATCAGAACGAAGGGCTCCACCAACACCAATGAGGATAACTTGGTCCATATCAATTTTTTCTAAAATCATTGCTAAACCAATGCCGGCATTTACATTGCCCATTCCCGTCTCTTTAACAAAGATTTGGTGCTCACCATATTGGTATTTTAAAGCTTTAAGTCCAAAGGTCTCTGAAATAACTACATCTGTTGCATCACCTTTTAATTCACTAGTGAGTGCCTCTTTCTCTTGAGGTAATGCACACATTATTAAAATCGAACTCACGTTCATCCTCCAAATTTATAACCTAAATTCGCTGGATTATGACATAAAAGCCTGCTAAAAAGTAATCCATATGAATTATTTACCAGCAAAAACCAATTGTCTTTTCAGCTACTTAAGTTTAGTTTTAAGAATATATTATGTTTAAAGCACTTCCCGAAAACTTAAGGGATCTAAAGCCTCTTAAGTTTGAATATCCTTTTTACTACTCACCAAGCCCTCTGGCCTTAAAGGCAAGTGAGGAATTAATGCAGGAACTTGCTTCAAAAAAACTATCCCATGACTTTAATCAAATTGGTAAAATGTTTGGTGTTCTTATTTGTGAGAAAAATGGTGAGCTCGGTTATCTAAAGGCCTTTTCTGGTGTATTACAAAATGGAGAAAGACCTAAAGATTTTGTCCCACATATCTATGATGAATTAGATGATCTCGTAGCGTTTGAAAAAGAAAAAGACGAAATCAATGAGCTTACCAGCAAGATTGCAAAGCTTGAAGCAATAGATCACTCCCAAGAATTATCTCTTCTTCAAACTGAAATAAATAAGTTTGAAGAGATACTGCAAACTCTCAAAGTAAATGTAAAAGAAAAAAAGAAGAAAAGAAAATTAAAGCGCACCATGCCTGAGTATAATGAAGAAGTCGAAAAAGAGTTAGTTAAAGAAAGCCTCGCTGATAAACATGATTTTAAGCTTAAAAACCAAGAGATCTTAAGTGAAATTGATAAATTAAAAGATAAAATAAATGATTTAACATCACCCATTTTAAAATTAAAAGAACAAAGAAAGAATAGATCCTACCAATTACATTATAAAATTTTTCAAAGCTATAAGCTTTTAAATCAAGCTGGTGAGAAAAAAGATTTAATCACTTTATTTAATGGTGAACTTCCTCCTGCTGGTAGTGGCGACTGTGCTCTTCCAAAGCTTTTACAGTATGCATATAAAAAGGGACTAAGCCCTATAAGCTTTGCTGAGTTTTGGTGGGGTGCACCTCATAAGTCACAAATTAGAAAGCATAAGAATTTTTATCATGCATGCACAGGTAAGTGTAAGCCCATTCTCAAGCATATGCTCAATGGTATTCCAATGCAAGATAATCCCATGTTAACTCATCCAAGTCATCAATTGCAGTTTTCAATTATTTTTGAAGATGAAGATCTTCTGATTATTAATAAACCAAGTACCCTCTTAACTGTCCCTGGTGTCGATATTAAAGACTCTGTTTACACACGTATTAAAGAGAAGCACCCTGAATACACAGGACCACTTATTGTCCATAGACTTGATCAAGATACTTCAGGTATTTTGATCATAACTAAAAATGAGCATGCTCATAAAGAGATACAAAAACAATTTATTAATAGAACTATTAAAAAGCGTTATACCGCTTTATTAGAAGGTGACTTAGTAGAGAAAAGAGGGCTAATTAAACTTCCTCTAAGAGCTGACATGGAAAATAGGCCATTACAAATTGTCTGTTATAAGCATGGAAAAGAAGCGATAACTGACTTTGAGGTAATTAACAAAATAAAAGATAAAACATTAGTATATTTTTATCCCCATACTGGTAGAACTCACCAATTAAGAGTACATGCCGCTCATCAAGATGGTTTGAATGCTCCAATTGTAGGTGATGATTTTTATGGAATAAAAGATAAGCGTTTACACTTACATGCTTCTCAAATCAGCTTTACTCACCCGAGAACAAAAGAATTTATAAGCTTTGAGTGTCAGGATAATTTTTAATGCAAATAGAACAAATCTTAGAACGCCATAAATTTAATACAGAGATTTTAAAAGAAGAAATCATTCAGGAACTCTGGAGTGGTTATGGCAAACTTTTAAGAGTTCGCACAGTATCAGAAGACCTCATTATCAAATTAATTAGCTCCCCTAATGAGATAAATCATCCTAAGGGCTTTGCCTCCTCATTTGCACACGAGAGGAAAATGAAATCTTATCAAGTGGAAATGAATTTCTATTCTCGCTACCATGCTCACCTTGCTTTTGCTCATACTCCTAAGTATCTAGCCCATTATCAAGGTGAAGAGTATCAATATATCATTTTATCTGATCTTAAAAAGATTGGCTTTAAAGTTAAAGAGATACTTTCACCAATTGAAGTTCAGCACTGTATAGAGTGGCTAGCAAACTTTCATTATACTTATTTAAATCATACTCCTCATGGCCTTTGGGATATTGGGAGCTATTGGCATCTAGACACCCGTCCAGATGAATACCAAAAGATGCCCAATGGCCCATTAAAAGAATATGCAAAGCTAGTGGATAATAAATTAAATCAATGTGAGCATCAAACAATTGTACACGGTGATGCTAAACTTGCTAATTTTCTCTTTAAAACAAGTGAAGTCAGTGCTCTAGATTTCCAATACACAGGTGGTGGAGTTGGAGTGAAGGATCTCGCCTACTTTCTTAGTAGTATATATAATGAAGATGAACTTCAAAGAAATGAAAAGAAATGTCTTGAAATTTATTTTTCTAAATTAAAAGATTTAGGTGCTTCCACTGAATTAATTCAAGCATGGCAAGAGCTTTATCCTTATGCTTGGTTTGATTTTTATCGCTTTCTTGCAGGGTGGTCACCAGGACATTATAAAATTAATGCTTATATTAAGCTTCAAATGCAAAAGGTATTAGATGCAATTAAATGATACTCAATTAAAAGAATTATGTGAGCTAGCTAAGAAGGCCGCACTTAGTGCAGGTAGAATCATTCGCAATTGTGATCGTTCATCTCTTAATATTGATGAGAAAAGTGGTGGCGAAAATATTGCGAGTCAAGTTGTCACTGAAATTGATCATAGGGCCCAAGCAGAAATCTTAAATCATCTTCAACCTAATTTGGAGGCATATGAGCTGGGACTTCTAGCAGAGGAATCAAATGATGATGGCTCTCGTTTTAAAAGAGATTATTTTTGGTGTATTGATCCACTAGATGGAACTTTATGCTTTAGTCGCAATGAAGATGGTTATAGTGTTGCCATCGCTTTGGTAGCAAAAGATGGAACCCCTATTATAGGAATTGTCTACGATCCGCGCCATGATGATCTTTACTCGGCCATCAAAGACAAAGGTGCTTATATTGGAGAGAGTGAATTTAAACTTAAAGAGAACGCTAATGAACTCACTCTGCTCTATGATCAAAGCTTTTTAAAAATTCCAAATTACCTAGAGGAAATGGAAATGCTTAAAGAGCAGGCACAGAAAAATGGATTAAAGGGTGTTAGAAAGTATCACCTTGGTGGTGCAATTATGAATGGAATCAGTACCATAAAATTTGCACCGGCGATTTATTATAAGCATCCTAAGGAGTCTCTTGGTGGAGGTAGTATCTGGGATTTTGCTGCCAGCTCAGTTATTCAAAGAGAAGCAGGTGGTTTCAATTCTAATTATTATGGGCAAGCTTTAGATCTAAATCGTGAAGATTCTAGCTTTATGAATCATCAAGGAGTGATTTTTAAAAGCCATCAAGCACTTGATATTAAATAAAAACCTGTAAATATTGCTCTGAATTACTAATTATATGAAATAAAACTTATCGGATAGCTAATTAACTGATAACTTACCGCTTCCAAAGGAAGTGCATAATGAAATTAGAAAGAACCGATATCGGTATTTTACAAAAAGACGACTCAATCACAACTCTTTACCTATCAGGCATCAACTACAGACAGAATGAAGTTGATATCAAAAAGCAATTTGAAAAATTTGGTGAAGTAACTTACGTACGCATGGTACGTGATCGCAAAACAAATCTTAAAAAAGGTATTGCCTACGTACAGATGCCAGATATGGATAGTGCAACAAATGCAATTGCAAATCTTAATGGTACTGAATGGGATGGAAGAACACTTAAAGTATCTGTTGCAAGAAATAATGAAGGTAGAAAAAAAAGACCAGCTTATAGACGTAGTAAGAGAAGATAAAAAATGAGCATTGGCTCGAAAGGTCCTATGTTTCCTATAAAAAATACAAAGTTGCTATAAATCCCTCCAAAGGTTTTGATAGAAGAGATTAATTAAATTGGAGGAGATTATGAAAAAACTATTTTTAGCATTACTAGTTCTAGGAAGCTTTTCAACTTTTGCTCAAACACCAAGTTGTGAAGCAATAGCAATGAACGAAATTTTAACTACACCGACAGTAAAAGAGAAGATTCAAATTCTTTTAACTGAACTTTCAACAGTGGATTCTCAAGGGAATATCACTATTAACCCTGAGGTGAAAAAAGAAATTGAAGATATTCAATATCAAGCGAGTGTATTAGCTCAATTATCTTGTCAGTAAAAAATATGTAAATAGGTTAAGAGTCTAAACTTTTAACCTATTTCATTTCTCTCTAAATCAACTTTACCTGGAATTAATGAATAAACACATGGAACGATAAAAAGCGTTAAAATCGTTGCGAATAAAAGTCCACCAATTACTGATAATGCCATAGGGACACGAGTCTCTGCTCCTGGTCCTAAAGCCAGCGCTGCAGGCAAGGTTCCTGCAATAGTAGAAACAGATGTCATAATAATTGGTCTTAGTCTTATTGGACATGCTTGCATAAGAGCATCTCTAACAGACTTACCTTCTTCTCTTACCTGATTTGTAAAATCCACTAAGATAATAGAATTCTTTTTCACAATTCCCATCAGAAGAATAAGACCAATCATAGAGTAAATATTAATCGATTGATCCGCTAATTTTAAAGTAATAAAAGCTCCAGTAAAACTAAATGGTAAAACAGAAAGAATCGTAATGGGGTGTAAAAAAGAATTAAATTGAGATGCTAAAACCATATAAGCAATAACAAGTCCTAAAATAATCACATAAATCAAACTTGAAAATGAATCATTATAAGTTTGTACACTTCCACTCTCCACTAAAGTAACACCTTCTTTGAGAGTCGGTTTAATTTTTTCTCGTAAATAAGTTAGAGCATCTCCTTGAGCCACACCTTCTGTTAAATTAGATGTCATTGTAATTGAACGAGTACGTTCTTTTCTATTTATTGAAAGAAGTCCTTTATCTTCAATAATCTTTGTCACATCACTTAGAGGAATTAACTCTCCTCTATTATTTCTTACATTAATCTGAGAGATATCATTAATTTCTTGTAGGTCCTGATCTTTAATCTTAACTACAATATCATAACGTCTACCGCCCTTAGAGAATTTTCCAGCAGTGATACCGCTTATCATACTCTGAATAGTACGACCGATATCATCTACAGAAACACCTCTAAGTTTTGCCTTATCTCTATCTGGAATAATCCTAAGTTCAGGAATCATACCTTGAAAATCAGAGTCAACTTCCACCATTAGACCAGAGTCTTCCATTAGTTTTTCAACTCTCGCCTCCTCAGCAATAAGGTCATCATACTTTGCTCCAGATAATGAGAACTCAATTGGATAACTACTACCTGTTCCAAAGCCACCTAATGAAGGGTCTCGAATAAAGATAAAGGCACCTTTAATTTTCTCTTTAAATTGTCCTCTTAAATAATTAGCAAATTCTTGTTGTGATAAGACCTTACCTAACTTCTTATTTTCAGGCCTAGAGTCAATTGGTTTTAGGGTGACATAAGAAAAAGCAGTATTAGACTCAACTCCAGAGAAGCCACCAATGGCCACAAAGTAGCGCTTGAGCTCAGCTTCTTGCATAAGTATTTCTTCAACTTGAGCCACCTTATTCTCTGTAAACTCCAATGATGATCCGGCCTTGGTTTTAATAAAGAGAATTAAACGAGATTGATCTTGTGCTGGAGTGAATTCTCTCTTTAAACTATTCACTACAAATGCAGATGAGATAGTAATTAATATAGCAATTGAAAGTACAATTAAGCGATGATCCAAGCACCATTGAAGTCCTCGCTTATACTTTTCTTCTAAGTTATCAAGTACCTTATCAATAAAACGCTTTCCATCTTTAAGATCCTTACCCAAAAGATAAGAAGTTCTCATTGGAGTTAAAGTGATCGCATCCACATAGGAAAAACAGATGGCAGCACAAATAGTAATAGCAAATTCGTAGAAGTATCGACCAACTAGACCGCTCACAAAACCAAGAGGTAAGAAAATAGCAATAATTGCCAAAGAAGATGCAAGGGCCGCAAAGGTAATTTCCTTTGTTCCCATAAGCGAGGCCTTAATTTTACTCATACCCGCTTTATTTAAACGAGTGATATTTTCTAAGACCATAATATTATCATCAACCACAAGTCCTACCGCAAGAGTCAGACCTAACATTGTAAAAGTATTTAAAGTAAATCCAAATGCTTCTAAGGCCATAAAAGTTGCAATGATGGCAGTTGGAATAGAGAGCATAATATTAAAAGCAGCTCCAAATGATCCTAAGAAAAACCATACCACTAAGGATGTCATTATCCCCGCTAAGAGCAGAGTGAATTTTAACTCTTCAATAGAGTCTTCAATAAAGACCGTTCCATCGTAATTCACTCCCATCTCAGCACCTGGTGGAAGAATTTTTTGGATCTCTAGCATCTTGGCCTTAACTTTTTGAGCAACATCAACTGCATTTGTGCCTCTTTGCTTTCTAAAACCAAGACCAATGGACATATTTCCCATTACGCGAGAGATTCTTCTTTGATCTTCTAAATTGTCTTCAATATCAGCGACCTGTGAAAGAAAGATAGGATTAAAATTAGGAGCACCACCACGTTGATTAATAACAATTTTTGAAAAGTCTTCAGGAGTACTCGCCTCCCCTAATGTTCTAATATTATATTCAGTTGTTGTGTTTTCAAAGATCCCTGCTGGGTATTCCGCATGTTCTTTTCCAATAGCACTTACAAGATCATTAACTGATAGATCATATTGATTTAGTTTTGCTTGATCTACCCATACTCTTAATGCTGGGTCTACATAACCACCTAGAATAACCTCAGCAACACCTTCGATTGTTTGAAAGCGATCTTTAATTTGATCCCTTACATAAATCATTAATTCTTTCTTAGTAAATTCACTACTGGTTAAACTAAGCCAAAGAATAGGCCTATCTTCTGGATTTGACTTTCTAACAACAGGAGCCTCAATATCTTCCGGCAATCTTCTTTGGGCTTGTCCTAAAATAGATTGCACTTCTTGAACTGCAATATCCACATTCTTATCTAATCCAAACTCTAAAGTAACATCGGCTCGACCCCTTCGAGCTTGTGAACTCATAGACTTTATCCCTTCAACTGATAATAATGCACTCTCTAATTGATCAATTACATCTAGCTCAATTACTTCTGGAGCTGCTCCATCCCAATTAACGGAAATATTAACAACAGGATTATCAACATCAGGCTTTTCACTTATCCCAAGACGATTAAAACTTAGACTTCCAAACACAATAAAGGCAGTCATAATCATCCATGCAAAAACTGGCTTCTTAATGGATAGTTCTGTAATTCCCATTTATAATCCTTTAATAATAGATTCTTGTAATTGAATAAACTTGGCCTTACTCTCTAGTTGAATAAGATTACGTTTTTCTTGTAGGTATACTTCTAAAGCATTATTTAAGTCTAAATTAGTCGTTAACCTTAACTTATAGTCCTTTAAAATTTCTTGATAACTCTTATAACTTGCCTTCACTGAAGATTCATAGGCCTCGACTTGTTGTTTAATTAAAAGCCCTTGAGTAGAAAGTTTTCTAAGTAATGTCTCTACATCTCTTTTTGTTTTCTCATAAGATATTTGATTTCTTTTCTTAATCAGCTCTTGTTCTCGAATCTCACTTGAACTTCTTCCCCCTTCATAAAGAGGGAAAGTTAAATTAACTGCCATATCCCAATCACGTTGGTTAAAAACACCTTCTTGTTCAAGATAATAATTTGCACTTAGATCCACACTTGGATAATGATTTCCTTTAGAAGACTTAATTAAATCATCACCTGCATCACTTAAAATCTTTGCTGCTTTTACACTTGGGTGCTCTTCAATATTAAAAGTCTGCTGTCTTATTGGAGCTTGGTACTCAATTCGATCGACTTCGATACCTGTTACCCTTTTTAAATCTATTAAAGTAGTTTCTAATTGCTCATTTAATTGAGTCATTTGTGCTTTTAATTGTAAAACATTTGCTCTAGCTCTTAAAAGATCACTCTTTTTCGATTTACCAATTTTTTCACGTTCTTTAATCAATTGATAATTATTATTATTAATTCTTAGCAGTTCACTAAAGAGTTCTTTTTCACGCATTAATTGAAATGCCTGCATAGATAAATCAGCAATTCTTAATTGTAGATCCTGTTTAACCACTTTTTTTGCCAAGCGTTTTGTCTCACTAAGTTTTTCTGCATAATCCATCGCTGCAAACTCACTAAAGCCTCTAAATAAAGGCTGCCTTAAAGTGAGAAAGGTTTGTCTTTGTTCTGCTCCTACAAATGAGTTATTAGTAGAAGATTGTTTGGTGTAATTAGAGTTTAATTCTAAAGTTGGAAGTACATTTCCAAAGGTCTTATCTTCTGTGGCCTTAAATAATTCAATCTCATTAAGAGCACTTAGATAATCTTCATTAGTCTTATAGGAATCTAAAAGTTTATCTAACTCAACAGCGTAAGAGAATTGGGAAAATATACATGTCATTATTAATAGAGTTTTAAGCATATTAAAAAATACCATATAAATTAATTTTGAGAAGTCTGTTTAGGCCTTGTCCCTGTGTAAAAAGCTAGAATTGACAAAGAATTTATAATTGAATTGGGACGACAAATAGTTCACTTCGTATTTATTTTACTTAGATATTTTTAGCAATATGAACAATTGCTTAGTAGCAAAACTTTACAATTCTATGCCATGCTTAAATTAATTTGCTAAAACAGATATGAACTAAAATATAAACAGCTAAAAAGAGAATGTTATGAAAATTATCTTAATACTTTTATCATTATTCACTGTCACTTCTTACGCAGCAGATTATACCTGTAAATTTAGAAACTATACCCTTGATCTTGATATGACTAATGATCGCTCCACTGGTCTTTTTATCATTGAGCGTTATCGTTATGAAACTTTATATGTTGGATATGTAGGACATATTGAGCGTAAGGCCAATACATCCGACTTTTACTTTTATGGTAATAATGGAGAAAATATTCTTAGCTTTAAAAATAGTGATCTTAAAAATGAACCCAGTAGAATGAGTGGTCGCTATGAAGGAACACTTGAAGGCTTTTATCTCGTGGATAAATTTAATTGTACAAAAAGATAAATTGAATTTATAAAATTTAAAATGAAATATCTTTTTCTCATTTTACTTTGCCTATCATGTTCTTCAAAAAGTTGGAGAGATGCCTCGAGAGAAAGTACAGGGATTGCTCCTCTTGCCAGTGAATTAAATGAAGATATTGTACAAATTTATTATGCACGATCTTTTAGTTGGCGTGGATACTTTGGCGTACACCCTTGGATTAGTTTTAAAGAAAAAGAAGCTGATCAGTACAGTGTTGCCCAAGTAACATCTTGGAATATTCGTCGTGAAGGGAAGGCCATAAGTTATCAAAAAGATCTGCCAGATAGACTTTGGTATGATTCATACCCGACTGTTATTTTTGAAGCTCGTGGAGAAAAAGCCAAGATCATTATAAAAAAAGTAAAAGAGCTTATCAAAACCTATCCATTTAATGATCGCTATACCGTTTACCCAGGTCCAAATTCAAATACTTTTGTTAGTTATATTATTCGTAATATTGATGAAATTGATTGTGAACTTCCTCCTCATGCCATTGGAAAAGATTATTTTGGAGCTACAACTTTCGCTTCAAATACTCCATCTAATACCGGCTTCACTCTTTCGGCCTTTGGTTTACTAGGATTGACTGTCGGTGCTTACGAAGGAGTTGAGCTGAATATTCTTGGACTCAATTTTGGAATTGATTTTTACTATCCAGCATTAAAACTTCCTATTATTGGTCGACTTGGTGTGAGTGATTCTGTATTAGAAAGATCTAATTAATTAAGAAATAAACTTCATAATTATAAATACTCGTGGCCACGCGAATATATTCTTGGTGAAGAATATCATAACCTTCTTCTTCAAGTTGATAGTCGAGTTCATCACATCTTTCTTCAATAACTTTAAAGAGCTTAATGACAAAGACCTCTGCACCTACATCAGTAAGATGGTATTTTTCGAGATCGCTATCTTTTGCTAAGGTCTTATTTTCAAGCATTTATAAATATTCCCTGTAATAACTATAAAATAACACTATTTGTTACCCATTGTTACTTCTAAATCTCACTTTTCTCAAATAAACTCTTTATATAGAAAAAATGAGTGCTTGATTCATTTTTGCTACCTTGGTTCAGAAGGTAGGGTGCTTGGATGGAACCCTACCTTTAATTCAAATTCTAACAATCATTCAACTATATAGACAAAAGTTTTCCTGTTAAAAATGGCTCAAAACCAGTATGGTTAAGCTTTAGCTAAAATTTTTAAAAGGATTATCAAATGGATAAAATGGAGTTCTATAAGAAACACTTAAAGTCTGATATCTCAGCGGGATTAGTGGTCTTTCTTATCGCCCTTCCCCTATGTTTAGGTATTTCACTCGCTTCGGGTGCCCCTCTTATTACAGGGATTATTGCCGGAATTGTTGGTGGGATCGTTGTAGGCTTTTTTAGTAAGGCCAATGTAAACGTATCTGGACCTGCGGCCAGTGTAGCTTTGGTTATTCTTACGGCCATCTCAGATCTTGGCTCATATGAAGCAGTACTCTTAGCTGTAGTACTCTCTGGTGTTATTCAAATTATTTGGGGATATATGGGAGCTGGTGTGACGGCATACTTCTTTCCATCAAGTATGATTAAAGGCTTTTTGGCCTCAATTGGACTTATCCTTATTTTAAAGCAAATTCCTCACGCTGTTGGTTATGATGAGGCCTTTGAGGGTGTGCTGGCATTTAAACAAAATGATGGATTTAATACATTTTCTGAACTAGTTCATATGCTTGGGGCGATTCAATGGGGATCTGTTATTATCACCATCTTTTCACTTATCCTTATAAATATTTGGGATAATCCTAAGCTAAAAGCAAAGAATAAATTCTTTCAATTCTTTCCTGGAGCACTAGCAGCAGTGATTGCATCAGTATTTATCAATCAGGGCTATGAACAATTTTTTCCGGCCCTCGCTCTTGATACTACTCACTTAGTTCAATTACCAGTTGCCGATAGTATTGCAGGTTTTTTCTCTTTCTTTAAATTGCCTGACTTCTCTCAGATCACTAATCCACAAGTTTACGTGGTTGCACTAAGTATTGCTTTTATCGCTTCTTTAGAATCTCTTCTTAGTACGGAAGCCGGTGATAGACTTGATCCATACAAAAGACAAACTCCAACTAATCACGAACTAAAAGCGCAAGGGATTGGAAATATCGTAGCGGGTATGATCGGTGCAATTCCAGTAACGGCTGTTATCGTGAGAACATCTGCTAACGTTGCCTCAGGCGGAAGAACCAAAGTTTCAACGATGACTCATGGGGTGATTATGCTTATTTGTGTTATGACCATCCCTAGAATCATTAACCTTATTCCCCTCGCATCACTTTCAGCAATTCTCTTTGTGGTTGGATATAAACTCACAAGCATCAAATTATTTAAAGAAATGTATGCCAAAGGTGCCAGACAATATATTCCATTTTTCTCAACCATTATAGGAGTGATGTTCACTGATCTTATTACCGGTATCCTTATTGGTGGAGCTGCTTCAGTTCTCATTCTTCTAAGAGACGATTATAAAACACCTTTCTTTAAAGAAATTGATTCTGATAACGAGAAGAAAATCAAGATCACTCTTTCTGAGCAAGTAACATTTATTAATAAGGCCTCTATTATGCAAAAACTAGAAGGAATTGATGATGAGTATGATGTTACAATTGATGCAACTAACTCAGTAAATATCGATGTGGATGTTCTAGAATATATTCATGACTTTAAAGAATCATGTAAGCTTAATGATATTAAACTTAAGCTTATTGGTTTTGAACGATTTGCGATTTAAACTTCACAATAAATGAGTATAAAAAAAGCCCGCTTTATAAGCGGGCCTTTTTTTAATTATAAAATAATTTTTTAAAATTAAAGTTTAGTTACTTGAACAGCACATGGACCTTTTTGTCCTTCACCAACTTCGTACTGAACAGAATCACCATCTCTTAAATCTCCAGATTGAACTGCTGAGATGTGAACAAATAGGTCCTTATCTCCGTTATCTGGTGTGATGAATCCAAAACCTTTAGTTTCATTGAAAAATTTTACTTTACCTGTAGACATAACTTACTCCTAGTTATTTAAAAGTTTGATTTAATTTGAATAGAAGAAGTTATTTTTTGAATCTAAGACTTGTAATCTTTTGTAAACTTGAAAATGGTACTCTAACTATTTAAAATAAATTTGCTAGCAATTTACGAAATTTTTTATAAAATTACAACTCATTGTAGCAAAAAATGAAGTTTTAAACTCATAAAAGTTGAAATAATATCTATGCCAGTACACTTAAGTGTCTAAAATCACAAGCATTATATTTTACTAAACTTAGGACTAAGTGGTGAGCTCAAAGATACTTAAATTAGAAGCATCAATATCTAATGGTTCTTTCCAGGATTTTTCTTTGGCCAGCTTTAAAAACCATTTTCTAGCATTGCCCTTTGTTACGATTGTAACCTTTCTTGATTTTGCATATTCACTAATCTGGGAAATGATATATTGGTAAGTTTCTTCGCTAAATGGGTCATAGAGATAATAAATATCTGAAAAAGGTAATTTAAAGTCTTCAACTGATAGGTCTTGAGTAGTGAATATACATTTTTTAGAAATTTCCAGCATACTTGCTGCTTCTTTTGATAGCTGTACTCGGTGATCTACATATTCATAACTATTCATTAATAAATCTGATCGTAATAAAGAAAAGACTAAGCCTAATCGACCATAACCAGAACCTAGATCAGTTACTGATTGACCATACTTTAAATCTAAAAAGTGTAATGCTAATAGAATTGAAGAGTAACCAGATTGAACGCCAACACCTGAGCCTTGATATAATCTCTCTTTAGATTCCTCATCAACTAACATCTCAACATCTAAATTATAATCAAGCTCAAAAATACTATCAAGACCATCAAAACTTCGATAAAGCCTAGGAAAATTTAGATTATCTTCTCGAGCTTGTTCTTCTTGAATAAATATATTTGTCATTCTATTTAGAGCTTGAATAAGAAATTTCTTTTTCTCTACTGGTGTACGCTCTTTAGCTTCTAAAAGAATTTCAAACTCTAATTTTTCAAATTGTTTTTTTAGTTTTAGAAGAGCTTTATTATCAAGACATAGATCATCTTTGATAAAATCAATTGTAGACAATTGATTATTAAAGTATTGCTTAAGAAAATCTTGATCAGGTTTCTTTTTTGCATCAAGCCCCATGAGCCATTTCTCTTCAATTAAAAAGTCACATGAAGCTTGAATAAAACAAGAATAAAAATAAAGATTCCCTAACTCACTTGGAAGTAAATTAGAGGGAATCTTTAATTGATTAATGTAGCTTTTTACAGTTTGCTTACTTGAACTGCACATGGCCCTTTCTGTCCTTCACCTATTTCGAACTGAACAGAATCACCATCATTTAAATGACCAACTTGGACAGATGAAACATGAACAAATAAATCTTTCGATCCATCGTCTGGTGTTATAAATCCAAATCCTTTTGATTCATTAAAAAACTTTACTTTACCTGTAGACATAATTACTCCTAAAAATATTTGTTTTAAATATTTATACGTATTGATTTTAATCTAAGTATGCACAATACATACTTAGTAATTTTCTTAATTGATTTAAATTGAATAGGAAGGAACTTTTTTGATCTAATTTTGATCTAAGATTTTTGGTCTTTGACTTAACTGAAAATAAAACTCTAGCTATTAAAAATAAACTTTTTCGTACTTTACTCTATATTATATTAGAACACAACTCTTTGTACTAGAAGACGTACTTTATCTTCAAACAGAACTTCAATTTTATTACCGAAAGTTGTTTGAATATAACCTAGTCCAAACTTACTGTGGCTAATATAATCACCTTCATAGAAGCTTTCTGCAATATTATACTGAGCAGCTTCGCCCTTCATCTTCTTAATCAAATCTGACCAAGTTACTTTTTTTGTCATACGACGTGCCATTTTAACTCCCATGTTAAAATATTTAATAAAAAAACTTTTTAATGTAGATATAGATCAGAACGTATTAAGAACAAGCTATAAAACAAGAAAGCTTAATTAGAGTATAACCTTTATTGATACTCACTACAAGCTTATAATAGATATATCGCCTTATACTAGCTAGTTAAGCCATTTGTTAATAGTTCTTAAGTCTGTTAAGCTTAATATTCAAACAATTCAATATCTTTTTCACTTAGGTATTTATTAGGAGTATTCATGGCAAAGACCAAAGCATCATTTGAAAAGTACCAAAGAGAAAAATCTAAAAGAGAAAAGCGTCAACAAAAAATTGAAAACAAAAAAAATAAAGAGAAAGAAGAACAAATCAATATCGAAGAGATGACTGCTGAAGAGTTCATTGCTTACCATCAAGAACAAGAAGAAGCTAACCTCTAAAGCTTCTTCTTCGACGTGCCTTTTTACTCATACTTAACTTCTTTTTAGGCACTTTTCCGGTATTTTTTGAACTTGCAACCAATTCCTCATGATATGGATGATCCGTATCAACGGTAATTTTCTTTTTAATATGCTTTTCAATTGTGCGCACTTGACTTAGTTCTTGTTCATCACAAAATGAGATGGCCACACCGGTTCTCCCTGCTCTAGCAGTTCTTCCAATTCTGTGCACATAACTTTTTGGATCTTCAGGTAGATTAAAATTAATCACATGGCTAATATGACTAACATCGATTCCACGAGCAGCAATATCAGTTGCCACTAAAATCTTTATATCCCCGTCTCTAAATTTAGTAAGAGCACGCTCTCTATTATTTTGAGATTTATTACCATGAATCGCCGCCGCTTTAATCGATGACTTTTCTAGTAATCTTACAACTCTATCCGCACCATGCTTAGTACGAGTAAAAACTAAAGTACTAGTAATATCTTCTTCTTGAATAATCTTAGTTAGAAGTTTTACTTTATTTTCTTTTTTAAGATAATTAATTCTTTGAGAAATCTTTTCCACTGTAGAAGACTCAGGAGTAACCGCTACTCTTACTGGATCTCTTAATAAACTTTTTGCTAGGGCCTCAATATCTTTTGGCATGGTTGCTGAAAATAGCAATGTTTGCTTATTCTTTGGTAATCTTGCGATCATCTTTTTAACATCATTAATAAAGCCCATATCCAGCATGCGATCAGCTTCATCTAAAACAAAGATCTCAACATTTTCCAGACTAATATCACGAGAGCCCATTAAATCCACAAGTCTTCCTGGAGTTGCGACAACAATATCAAGTCCACTCTTTAGTGCTCTAATTTGTGGCTGTGCCCCCACTCCACCAAAGATCACACGAGTCTTTAAATCTAGCCCTTCAGAATATGTCTTAATATTTAAGTCAATCTGAGAAGCTAGCTCACGAGTAGGAGTAAGGATTAAAACACGAGGTGCTTTAGGAGTATATTTTTTGGGATTTAGTGCCAAGTGATTAATGATTGGCAAAGAGAAAGCCGCCGTTTTTCCAGATCCTGTTTGGGCCACACCTAGAAGATCTTTACCTTTAAGTAATTCAGGAATCGCCTGAGCTTGAATTGGTGTTGGAGTGGTGTATCCTTTAAGCTTAATAGCAGCATTAATAGTTGGTTCTAAATTTAAATTATCAAAAGTATTCATTCATTTTCCTATTTTAAAAGTTTTGTCATAATGCGATCAAATGCGTTCGCAAATTGTTCTTTATCCTTAGCGCCCAATGGTGGTGGACCTCCAGTTTCAACTCCACTATCACGCAACTCTTGCATGAAGTTTCTAACTGAAAGGCGCTCTCTAATATTTTCTTCGGTATAAATTTCGCCCCGGGGATTAATTGCTGTTGCATCTTTTTCAACAACAAGTGAAGCTAAAGGAATATCCGCTGTTACTACTAAATCATTTGCACTCAAATGTTCAACGATATAAAAGTCTGCCATATCATCTCCCTTTTCAACTTGAATAAGCGAGATATTTGGGGCCTGTGGTATTTGCATATAGCTATTTGCAACTAAACAAACATCTACCTTTAGCCTAAATGATGCCTTAAAGATGAGCTCTTTAACCATTCTTGGACAAGCATCAGCATCAATCCAAACCTTCATAAGTTCCTCTGAACATTAATCATGCTGCTTTGTAGCATGCAGCGACTATGATGGCAAAGCTTTAAAATGAGGTATTTTAGGGTTTAATGATGTGAATTCAAGCTTTTGCCCCACAAAGCACTCTCCTATTGGAGCTGTGTGCATGGGAGTATCTAAAGCTGTAAGAGCGATACTTAAATAATCCTCATGCCTAGAATAATTCATAAGCCTTGAGCCACATTGAGAACAAAATGCTCTAATAGCACTGGGTCTTTCAAACTCACTTAAAAATTCTTTGCCCTTAGTAAATTGCAAAGACTCTTTTTGGGCCAAAACCTGAGTAGAAAAAGCAGCACCATGGGCCTTCTTACAACGATGACAATGACAATTAAAAACCATCCCCTCCATAGCGATGACATTAAATTCAATACTCTTACATAAACAACTTCCCTTAAGCATTAGATCACTCCTTTTAAATTTACATGCAATTGGTGTAAGGCCATAATTCCCTCTTGATACTTCTTGGTACTAAATGAACTAAGCTCCACTCTCTCCATTTCCTTAATAAGCTGATTAAACTCTAAATTTAAATCTTCTATTTTTAAATCATGACTCATTAATTCATTAGTATGATCTCCCTCCTTAAGCTCTCTTTCATAAGTTGCAAGCACATTTGAAATTCGACCTGCTCTTTGTCCCATTAAAAAGAGACTGCGCATTTGTCCTAATTCACTCATGCTATAACTCTCTAGGCTCATCAGATCAATCATCCCCGCCATAACAATTCCCATATTATGATGAAGATAGAGCTTATTCTCTTTTTCATTCATAAGAGCTGGGTTCTCTGTCAGAAATTCACTATACTCATTGGCCAGAAAGAATTGCTTTAAATCAAATTGAAATAATTTAATTAAGCTCTGATAGTGAGGCAATTGCATCATACCTAAGTATAATTCTTTAAAAAGCTTCTCTGAGAGATTTAAGCTATCTTGTTCTAATTCACTAAGAAGCATTCTCTCCACACGAGTCTTTTCAAAAGGAACTCGATATAAAACAGAGAGAAGGCTTGGATTAAAGCGATCAGGTCTATCAGCAAAGTCATCATAAAGAGTAATTAAAGTGCCTAAAATTACTTTTAATCTAATCACCTCTTTTAAATCTTTCACATGACTTAGAGTTGTTAATTCATATCCCTTAGGGAGAAAATCATTAAATAACCTTTCATGTCTAAAAGGGGCAATCTTTTGCATAGATGCTAGGTTTTCTTGGCTTAACATGACTCTCTCCTTTTTAATCTTAATAATAGAGGCGATTTCGTGTGAGCAGTAATAAGTCCTTCAATTTCTGGAGGCTCAGGGTTTACTGGTTCTAAGAGATACCTTTCACATAGTTTTTTTAAAACAACTGTTGCCTCCATAATTGCTAGCGGCTCTCCAATACAAACTCTTGGTCCTCCACCAAAAGGGAGAAAGCCATGAGTATGCTTAGGTTTTTCTAAAAACCTCTCAGGTATAAAATCATTAGGATTATCATAAACCTCTGGATTGCGATGAATATGGCGAATGCTAATAAAGACATTACTGCCAGCTTTAATTTTCACTCCATCAATTTCATCATCATGAGCACATTGGCGAGGAAGAAAATAAGCAGAAGGATATAGTCTTAATGACTCCTTATAAACAGCTTGCGCATACTTGGAATCCTTATAATTAAGCTCACTCTCTTTTGCCACTTCCTCTTGTACCCTAAGATCTCTTGCAATTGAATCCACCGCAAATATAAGTGAAGATGCCGTTGTATCATAACCCGCAAACATAAAGGCCTTCACTTGATCCCGCATAAAAGAGCGACTAAAGCCTTTTTTCTTTAATTCATGCAAGAGTGAAGTTTCATCTGCCAAAAGACAATCATCGATAATTTTATCTAGTTCACGATGAATAATATCTAAGTGCTTTTTTCTTTTAAATGAAAAGGGCTTAGGGATTAAGCTTCTAAGACTCTCGCCTGCCATACGATTTAATTCCACAAAGGATTCATTTAAAGCATTGGCCCTTTCTTGAATATCTTCATTTAGAATAAAGATACCAGCAGTTCGTAAAACCAAGTTTGTGAGAAATGGCTTAAAGTCCACCACCTCTCCATTACTAGCTGCTCTATCAAAACGTTCAAACTCATCTGCGACAAAACCTTCCACATACGTACTAAGTCTTTGCGCCTTTTTCGGATTCATTAATAATCCCGCACAATGCCTTACACTCTTAGCTTCTTGATCATTTAATTGAATTAATCCCTTAGGACCTGAAAGTGGTAAAATCTTTTTCAAAACCAAATCCGATTTAGGAAAGTTTTGAATATTATCCTTTAAAATATATCTTGCCTGATCTGGATGATAACAAAAATAAAAATCCTTAATCCCTAGTCGAATCTTTTTAATATATTTTCCATTCTTTGGTTTCACTTCATCAAAAAAGGTATAAGGGCTTTTTTGAAAAGCGAATAAATTATTCATTGCCGTAATTGTCATAGTCACTCTCCAAGGCTTAAAAATATGCCAAAAGTAATACTTGAAAAAAAGTGAATTATTGTTATATATAGTTAACCTATGGATATAGATCGCTTAAGATATTTTATTGCTGTTAATGACTCAGAAACCATGAAAGAGGCCTCTGAACTCTTGCATATCTCTCAGCCAGCCCTCTCTAAGGCCATGAAACTACTTGAATCAGAACTAGGTGAGCAATTATTTATCCACTCAGGCAGAAGAGTGCTCATTACAGATGCAGGTAAAATGATTGCCGAAAAGGCGCGAAAAATCTTGGCCGATTTAGAGAAAATAACTCTGAATGAAAAAGAAATTACTGATCCCCTCATAAAAATCGGCTCCTTTGAAGTCTTTACCACCTACTTTATGGGACAACTCATAGGCTCAGGAGATTTTGATCATAAAGTACAATTAAGAGAATACTCACCAGGAGCACTTGAAGAAAGTATCGTCAATCGCGTGGTTGATTTTGGCATCACTTATCTCCCCGTGCCTCATCCGGATTTAGAATTTATCAAAGTTCACGAAATAGATATGGGAATCTTTGGATTAAAAAAACACTTTTCTGCAACAGAATTTAAAGATCTCCCTTTTACCGTTCCTGTAAACCCAGTGATGGGCTCACCTTCCAAAGTAAAAGGACTTGATGGTTGGCCTGATAATAAAATCCCTCGCCTCATCAAGTACCAAGTTGAACTCATGGAAACAGCTTTGGAATTTTGTCGCCAAGGGCAATCAGTGGCCTATCTTCCAAGCTTTGTAATCGCTCTTCACAATGAACAGGTCAAATCCAAGTATGTTCTGACAGAACTTTCTCTACCTAAGAAATTTAAAAAACAAAAACAGGGAATCTATCTCGTAAAACGAAAAGTAGATAAAGAGCTTGCACTCTTTAGAAAAATTGCACATTATCTCAGAAAAATTTAGCAGAAAAACTTAGACCGCCACTCCACTAATATGAGCATTAAAAACCACTTTCTTATCCGACTTGCGCACCCCTTGATAATACGAAGTAACAGTATCACTCTTTTCATCAATCAATAACGATATTTCAATTTCATCACCAAGGCGACACTCCGATATAAAGTTCATATCAAATTCACTTACAACAAAGCGTCTATGATAATCCAATTTAATAGTATCCAGTATCCACTGAGCATACTTGGTATTATTCACATGATTATTCATATCCAAATCACTATTGCGCACCATAATCGTATTGGCATATTCAAGTCCACTTGGAACCATCACTTTTTCTGGAATAATTTCTAATTCCTTGTCTGGAATACCATTTATAATCTCTTCACTCAGTTTAGGCTGGGTTGGTTTTCTAGTCTTTCCATCTAAAACCATAAAAGTAGCTACCGACTCACCAATCAATTCATCCCCAACATGAATTGTATAATCCCTATAGGCCTTTAGCC